>JBEION010000274.1:0-1782 GCA_040377565.1 Candidatus Nanopelagicales bacterium
ACGAACGCCACCAGGAACCGCGCCAGCCACCGCAGCAGAATCAATGCCGCCGTTCTGCACACCTTGAGCGCCAATTGCCCGGGCGAGTGCAACACATCGAGCTTCAAGGTAAAACATGCTGCACTTTTCGGCGCCGCCCATCAGGGCTTCAGATCCGCCACCGGAAGTCACGCGCATCTTTATACCGCGACTTGCGTATGCGCTAGTTAAAAAAGCTTTTGACCAAGGAGTGTCATCACCATCAATAAAGATTTGCTCTGTTCCGTAAAGCGAAACCGTTTCGGCATAGGAAACCAATCCACGCATACCTAATGCCAGCTCTGCTGATTCCTCGACAGAGCATTGCACCAGAACGCCAGGTGACCCAACTGCCGCGCCAATAGAAACTGCCACAGCGTTCGATGGTGCATCTCCGGCTACGGGGACTGTTGTTTCAAGTTCGCGAAAACCAAAAGCAGCAGCCGTTGCTGCATCCGCAGCAAGCAAAAGCGGATCGTCTGACCGGTTGGTTACATGCGCTTGGTTACTTGGGGTTCGTCGTGCCCGCATTTTTGTCATTGCGATAACAAGTTCAGCAGCGCTTAATAGTGAAAGAACTGCTGCCAATTTCGCAGGTGTCATGCCTGAGGAAAGTCGCACAATGTCTGCGCGAGAGTGATTTGGGTCCACAAGTCTTCGAGCAAAATCTATGTCCTCGATAGCCATTGCTTCTTGGGCAACGCTGAGATCTAAACCATGGCGAGCAATGAATTCATCTATTGAGTCGAATTCAGATTCACTTCGCCCATCCATTTCGACAATTCGGTTATCGCGAATCGTTAGCGAGGGTTTCGGATCGTTTAATCCGTTGAATGCAACTAAGCCGAGTTCAGGTGCCGGTGTAGCGAAGCCGTCTAAATTGACCCGCTGTTCATTCATGAACCGAAAGCGGCCAATCGGTTCTTTGTTAGTCATGCGTTACAAGCTCGCTTGAACACTGCAATTCCAGCCTCAGCACAAATCTGATCCTCGTCCCATGAGCCACCACTTACGCCAATTGCTCCGACAACTCGATCGCCATCCCAGCACGGAATGCCACCAGCGAATGCGATGTAACGACCATTGCCATTTGCACTCATGCCAGGCAAGTCACCATCTGGAGCAACGCGACTTCGCAAGTCACCAGTATCAATTCGATTCGTTACCGAGGTGTAGGCCTTATCAACTGCCAAATTCGGTCCGGCCAATTCAGCGCCATCCATTCTTTGGAAGTTCAGTAAGTTAGCGCCAGCATCAAGTACTGCAATTGACATAGGCGCATTTATTTCAATTGCCTTAGCCTTTGCAGCGTTGGTCATTTCGATGGCTAGTGCTAAATCGATTTCCATACGTTCAACTCTTGGCATTACTTACCCTTCTGATAGTCGTGCCATTGTGCTGCTCGAGCTCGCATTTTTTGATGCATACCCTGCATGACGTTCACATTACCCAAATAATCTTTAGCGACTTTAGCCACCATGGTGTAGTTGGTATCAACAACATTTGCCACTGGAGTAAGTGCAGTTTGCGAGACAAACTGGTAACTGTCCAAAGTTGATTGGCCAGTTAAGTCACTGACCCAATGCACCATCTCAGAGTGGGCAATTCGAAACGCATCTTCAAGAGGTTTGGTTGAGCCAGTTGTCATGATGTGATTATCAGACTCAATTCGCGGCCAAGGAGTCGGACTTCCCTTGATAAGGTCCAAAATCAAAACGGTATCCATCGCAGTTTCTACTGCCACACCGCACGTTTCACCTTCGC
>JBEION010000042.1:0-6685 GCA_040377565.1 Candidatus Nanopelagicales bacterium
GAACGTGACGCAAGATTTGCTCCATCTCATCGAACTGTTCTTGACCACAAATCAGTGGCGGAGCCAGCTGGATTACCGGGTCGCCACGATCATCGGCGCGGCAATACAGGCCATTTTCGAACAACGCCTTAGATAAGTAGCCACGAAGTAAGCGCTCGCACTCATCATCGTTGAAGGATTCCTTGGTGGCCTTGTCCTTAACAAGTTCAATGCCATAGAAGAAGCCTTCACCACGAACGTCACCAACGATGTCAAGATTCTTAAGTTTTTCAAGAGTTTGACGGAATTGGTTTTCGTTGTCGCGAACATGCTGGTTGATGCCTTCTTTGTCGAAGATATCAAGGTTTGCCAAAGCAACAGCTGCGGAAACTGGGTGACCACCAAAGGTGTAACCATGTGCGAAGTAAGTGTTGCCCTTCTTGAATGGTTCGAATACTTTGTCGCCAACTAGCATTGCGCCGATTGGGGAGTATCCCGATGTCATACCCTTTGCAGTTGTGATGATGTCAGGATCAACACCGAAGCGCTTCATTGCAAACATGTCGCCAATACGACCGAATGCACAGATAGTTTCATCTGCAACCATCAATACGTCGTACTGATCGCAGATTTCGCGCACGCGCTCTAGGTATCCCGGTGGTGGTGGGAAACATCCGCCTGAGTTTTGAACTGGCTCAAGGAATACCGCAGCAACTGTGTCAGCGCCTTCGAAAAGAATTGCTTCTTCGATGCGATCTGCAGCCCAACGACCGAATGCTTTGATGTCATCGGCGTGATACTCAGCGCGGTAGAAGTTTGTGTTCGGTACGCGGAAACCACCTGGGGTTAACGGTTCAAAATACTTCTTTGCATCTGGGATACCAGTGATTGCCAAAGCACCCTGTGGTGTGCCGTGATATGCAACTGCGCGACTGATGACTTTATGCTTCATTGGCTTGCCAGTTAGCTTGTAGTACATCTTTGCTGCTTTCCAAGCTGACTCAACGGCTTCGCCACCACCAGTGGTGAAGAAAACGCGATTCAACGAAGATGGCGCGTAACTGATTAGGCGCTCAGCAAGTTCAACTGCCTTTGGATGGGCATAGGACCAAAGTGGGAAGAAGGAAAGTTCCTGCATCTGCTTGGCTGCAGCTTCAGCAAGTTCGCGACGGCCATGGCCAATCTGAACTGTGAACAAACCAGCTAGACCATCAAGGTACTTACGACCTTGTTCGTCATAGATGTATGCGCCTTCACCACGAGTGATGATCGGAACTTCGCCACCATTTTCATATGTGGAGTGACGAGTGAAGTGCATCCATAGCCGATCGCGCGCCATGTCTGATAATGCGGAGTTAGTTGTTCTATCTTCTAGTGCTGTCATTACGTATCCAATGTTTTAGTTAGCGGGTTCCCCATGTATAGCTCTGCTTGCGCAGTTTCAAATACATGAATGTTTCCGTGCGGCGGACCCCAGGAATCGCACGAATTTTACGATTGATCACTTCAAGAAGCGCTTCATCGTCTTCACAAACGACTTCGAGGATGATATCGAAACTGCCTGCTGTCAGGATGATGTAGCTGATCTCATCCATAAGTGAAAGCACGTCGGCGACGGCTTCCATGTCTCCATCAACTTCTATGCCGATCATCGCTTCGCGATTAAAACCAACTTGAAGTGGATCCGTAACGGCAACGATTTGCATGACTCCGGTTTCCAGGAGTTTGCTCACCCGTTGGCGAACTGCAGCTTCCGACAATCCAACGGCCTTACCGATAGTTGCGTAAGGGCGTCGACCGTCTTGCTGAAGTTGCTCAATGATGGCTTTGGAGACATCGTCGAGCACGGCAACTTTAGACATGTGTCTAGTTTCAAGGGTTTTCGCAGGAAAAACAAGTGATTTCGCAGTATTTTTTGAAAATTGATACGAATTTCGTAGATTTTTCGAGATTTTGGTCAAGATATCGCAAAAAAGCCCCTGACAACAGGGCCAAACCTTGGGTATTGTTTAATGAATCATCCAGGCCCAACGGTCCTTAAAACCGACTGTCTTTTAAAAGGAAGATCCCATGAGTCACTATCAAGTTCTTAACCCAGCAACCGGTGTAGTTGAACAAGAATTCGCCACCGCCACAGATGCCCAGTGCAACGAAGCAATTGCTGCTGCAGACAACGCGCATAAAGCTTGGAGCAAAGTTTCAATCGCAGACCGCGCCGCAATTGTGCATCGCATTGGACAGCTACACATTGATCGCCAAGATGAACTTGCTGCGATTATCAATCGCGAAATGGGTAAGCCATTGGCCGATGCTGCTGGCGAAGTTGAATTCTCTGGGTTCATTTATCAGTACTACGCAGACAACGCAGCAACTTTGCTTGCTGATACGCCAATCGAACTTTCTGGTGGCGAAGGAACCGCAGTAATGCGCAAGTCTTCAGTAGGTGCGCTGCTTGGAATCATGCCGTGGAACTTCCCGGCTTACCAGGTTGCTCGATTTGCTGGACCAAACCTTGTGGCAGGCAACACCGTTATTTTGAAGCATGCTCCACAATGTCCGGAATCAGCATTAGCAATTGTGAAGATTTTTGCAGATGCAGGTGTTCCTGAAGGTGTTTATGTAAACCTATTTGCATCTAACGAGCAAATTGCAGACATGATTCCACATCCTGCTATTCGCGGTGTATCGCTAACTGGTTCAGAACGTGCAGGCGCAGCAGTTGCTGAAATCGCAGGCCGTCACCTAAAGAAGTGCGTACTTGAACTTGGTGGCTCGGATGCATTCATCCTGCTTAGCACCAAGGACATGGACGCAGTTATCGAATCTGCAGTTATGGCTCGTATCGATAACACTGGCCAGGCATGTAACGCTGCAAAGCGCATGGTTGTCGTTGATGGGCTTTACGACGAATTTGTTGACAAGTTCACTTCAGCGATGATGGCTGCTGAAATTTCTAGCCCACTTAGCTCAGTACGAGCTGCCGAAATCCTTGAAGAGCAAGTTAACCGCGCAGTGAAGCAGGGTGCAAAGTTGGCAAGCGCAGGCCCACGTAACGGTGCATTCTTCCCAGCCGGTGTTCTAACTGAAGTTTCAACGGATAACGAAATCTTCCGGGAAGAACTATTTGGTCCAGTTGCCCAGATTCACCGCGCAAAGGATGAAGCTGATGCAATTCGTATCGCTAACGATTCCCAATTCGGATTGGGTTCATACCTATTCACAACAGATGACAAGCAAGCCCTTCGAGTTGCAGATGCACTTGATACCGGAATGGTTTACGTCAATGGTGTGGGTATGGATGCGCCAGAACTTCCATTTGGTGGAACTAAGCGATCTGGCTTTGGCCGCGAACTTGGTCCATTAGGTATTGAAGAATTCCTAAACAAGAAGCTCATCCGCATCAACGGCTAATCAATTGCCTAAAAATAGGCATCTCTTAATTGAGGTGCCTATTTTTATGCCCAAAATTTATTACCCTGATGCCTGCATCTATTCAATTCTCTGCTTACAATGAAAGAGCAAGGGGATCACCTGTAGAGGTGGCCGATTGGCACTAGGAACATAAGGCCTAGAGCGCATATAGAAGGGGACTGGTGGGATCCGGATTCGCAAAAATGCGAATACCGACAGAAAACAATGCTGGCGATTTTTGCCAGACACATCTGATCACCAGTGAGCCCCCTCTCACCCAATCGTTTGGACTTTTGCAATGGTTTTTTCACACACACCTTCACCACATGTTTTGCCATCCCTGGCTGATGTCTGGGAAGGCTCTTATTGGCTCGATGATGAAGTTGAGCCAGAACATGATTCATCTCGAGTCGTTGGCAATTTAACTGCTGACCTATTAATTGTTGGCGGCGGATTCACAGGACTGTGGGCTGCGATCGAAGCCAAAGAACACAATCCAAACCTGGATGTGGTTTTAGTTGAAGGTAACGCAGTAGCACGTGGAGCATCTGGCCAAAACGGTGGCTTCGTTGCCGCATCCCTGACACACGGTTTTTCCAATGGGCTAGATCGTTGGCCAGATGACATTGCCAAGCTGACAAAACTTGGCCAACAAAACTTAAATGAAATGGAACAGTTTGTAATCGATCGCAAAATCGATTGTGACTGGATGCGCGTTGGCGAAATGGATGTTGCCACCGAGGAATACCAAGTCACTGAACTTCAAGAGTTTGTTGAAGTAGCAAAACCTTATGGCGAGGAATTAGTTTGGTTAGATCAAGCCGAAACCCGCCGCCGCTTGAATTCACCTACCTACCTTGGCGCATTGTTTGATCCTGACAGCGTGGCGATTTGTGATCCCGCGCGCTTGGCTTGGGGACTGCGCGATGTGGCTCTTTCACTTGGAGTTCGAATTTACGAACACAGCAAAGTAGTTGACTTAGATGAACGCGGCGATCGAGTAACTGCAAAAACTGAATTCGGTAGCGTAACTGCACCAAAAGTGCTGCTTGCAACTAACGCATTCCCACCATTACTTCGTCGCCTTAAGTATTTGATCGTTCCGGTTTACGATTCAGTTCTAGTTACCGAGCCATTAAGCGAACAACAGCGTCGTGACATCGGATGGGCTGGCAACGAAGGTGTCGGTGACACTGGAAATCAATTCCACTACTACAGGCCAACAGCAGACGGTCGAATCCTTTGGGGCGGTTATGACGCGACTTATCATTTCCGTAGTGGTTTTGGAGTTCAGCATGAACACTCAACAAAGTCCTGGCCAAAGTTAGCTACCCATTTCTTTTCCACTTTCCCGCAACTTGAAGGCCTGCGATTTGAGTATGGCTGGAGCGGTGCTATCGATACCTGCACCCGCTTTAGTGCGTTCTGGGGAACCGCAATGGATGACAAAGTTGTATATGTCGCTGGCTACACCGGACTTGGTGTCGGAGCATCTAGGTTTGGCGCCCAGGTATCGATCGACAAGTTGCTAGATCGCGACACCGATCGACGCAATCTTGAAATGGTCAACACTTTGCCAATTCCTTTTCCGCCAGAGCCGTTTAAGTCAGCTGGAATTAACTTCACGCGCTGGTCACTTGATAAAGCAGATCGCAACCAAGGCAAGCGAAACATCTGGCTGCGCACGCTTGATCGATTTGGTATGGGATTCGACAGTTAATCCCTGGCGCAGGTTGTAAAGTCAAAGACATGGCGACTGGATTTGTTTGGGAAGAGCTTTATGGCTGGCACAGCACCGGCTCTAACACTGGACAAATTCCTTCAAGTTCCATAGTCCAGCCATATCAACACTTTGAAAGTCCGGAAACTAAAGTTCGATTCGCCTCCTTAGTTGAAGTCTCTGGACTGGCCAAAGACTTAGTCCGCATTCCTGCGATTCCGGCCACAGAAGAAGACCTGCTGCGGGTTCATACCCAAGAGCATCTGGCTCGAATCAAGCGAGAAAGTGTAAATCCAAAAGGTGGTGACGCTGGAGATGGCGATTCGCCATTTGGATCGGGCGGATATGAAATTGCAGCTCTTGCCGCAGGTGGAGCAATAGCTGCGCTGCGGGCTGTAGTTTCTGGCGAAGTTAATAATGCCTATGCGTTAGTGCGCCCACCTGGACATCATGCAATTGCGTCAATGGGAATGGGTTACTGCATATTTGCAAACGCAGCAATCGCAATTGAGAATGTCCGCGCAACTATGGGCGTGCAACGAGTTGCAATTGTGGATTGGGATGTGCACCACGGAAATGGAACGCAGGACATTTACTTCTCAGATCCAGATGTCTTGTGCATTTCGATCCATCAGGACAATTTGTATCCAGCAAACAGCGGATTAGTTGATGAGATCGGCGACGGATTGGCTGCCGGTTCAGTAATCAATATTCCGCTACCTGCTGGCTCTGGAATCGGTGCCTACAGCTCGGCATTTGACAGAGTAGTTTTGCCAGCGATTCGTCGGTTTAATCCTGATGTAATCGTGATCACTTCTGGTTTTGATTCGAGTGCATTCGATCCACTTGCCCAGATGCTGTTAACTGCTGCAGGCTATAGCGAGCTAACCAAGAAGATACTTCAACTAGCAGATGAAGTTTGCTCCGGTCGGGTCATGATGACGCATGAAGGTGGATACTCGCCGGTTTACGTACCTTATTGTGGGCTTGCAGTTCTTGAGCAGATGTCTGGTATCAAAACTGGCATGAACGATCCTTATGGACACGCCTTTGAGAATTTGCCAGATCAGAAACTTTCGGCCGCTCAAGCTGAGAGAATTTCGCAGGTGGCTACGACGCATGCGTTGTGAATTTTAGTTTTGTATCACCGATTTAAGGAGTAGTAATGACAACTGGTTATGTATGGGAAGAGCTTTACGGCTGGCACGATACGGGTACGGCGGCTGGGTTACTAACTCCTGGCCTTGATGTCCAGCCTTACCAACACTTCGAGAGTGCTGAAACAAAAGTACGTCTTGCATCCTTGCTTGAAGTTTCAGGCTTAACCAAGAGTCTGAATCGAATCTCAGCGATTCCAGCGACCGAAGAACAAGTCTTGCGAGTTCATACCAAGGATTATTTAGAACGCATTAAAGCCGAAAGCGCTCAGCCTAAAGGCGGAGACTGTGGCGATGGCACCTCGCCATTTGGACATGGATCTTTTGAAATTGCGTTACTTGCCGCAGGTGGTGCTATTGAAGCGACTCGCGCGGTAGTAAACGGCACGGTTCGTAATGCCTACGCTCTTATCCGTCC
>JBEION010000227.1:0-2251 GCA_040377565.1 Candidatus Nanopelagicales bacterium
AGGTCGGTTAACGAGTATTTTGGTTATGACTTTGGACGAAGCCGAGGAAGTCAACGAAATCCGAAGCAATCAGCATGCCTCCGCTTTGCTCGATGAGTTGGCCCAAGTCTGCGACCGTATCCAAATGAGCCAGCAATTCCATACGGATGCAGTACGTGATTGCCTTGAGATCCGTGAACAATTCCTAGTGAGATTTTTCCGACTAGCTGGCAGGGCCAAACCGCCAGTCCCAGTGGATCTGGATGTCCAGATTCCGCCCGCCTTAGCCGACTAGCAAAAAAGCCCTGGCTCGCTAGACTTGGGGAAACCTAAGAAACATTAAAAGGATCAACATGGCAACGGATGCAGCAAGCACAGGCGTAACAGGCACTACCCGCGTTAAGCGTGGAATGGCCGACATGCTTAAAGGTGGCGTCATTATGGACGTCGTTAACGTGGAGCAGGCCAAGATTGCTGAAGACGCTGGCGCAATTGCAGTAATGGCGCTGGAACGCGTACCTGCAGACATTCGTGCCCAGGGTGGCGTAGCTCGCATGTCTGATCCGACCATGATCGATGAAATCATTCAGGCAGTCTCCATTCCAGTTATGGCAAAGGCTCGCATCGGACATTTTGTTGAAGCACAAGTTATCCAAAGTCTTGGCGTTGACTACATCGACGAATCTGAAGTTTTGACTCCGGCTGATTACATCAATCACATTGACAAGTGGGCGTTCACGGTTCCTTTCGTATGTGGTGCGACAAATCTGGGCGAAGCACTTCGTCGTATTAACGAAGGTGCCGCAATGATTCGCTCAAAGGGTGAAGCTGGAACCGGCGACGTATCAAATGCAACTGGTCACATCCGCACAATCAAGGGTGAGATTCGTCGACTATCTTCGATGAGCAAAGACGAACTTTACGTAGCAGCCAAAGAACTTCAAGCACCTTACGATTTAGTTTGCGAAGTAGCTGAAAAGGGTGCGCTTCCAGTTGTACTTTTCACAGCTGGTGGAATTGCAACGCCTGCAGATGCAGCCATGATGATGCAGCTTGGCGCTGACGGCGTATTTGTTGGCTCTGGAATCTTCAAGTCTGGCGATCCAGTTAAGCGGGCAAATGCCATCGTGCAGGCAACACTTCACTTTGATAACCCAGACGAAATTGCGAAAGCTTCACGCGGTTTGGGTGAAGCGATGGTTGGAATCAACGTTGCTGACATTCCTGTGCCACATCGTCTGGCTGAGCGCGGCTGGTAGTTGCTATGTCCCCAGTAATTGGGGTTCTCGCAATCCAAGGTGACGTGCGGGAACACGCACGTTGTCTCGAACAGCTCGATGTTGATGTTCGCCTAGTAAAAACGGCTGAACAACTAAAAGGTATTGCTGGGTTAGTTATTCCTGGTGGGGAATCCACAACCATGAGCATTTTGGCCGTTAAAAACAACTTGTTTGGCCCTTTGCGCGAATTACGAACTCAGATCCCAATGTACGGATCGTGCGCCGGTTTAATCATGCTTGCTGACTCAATCTCTGATGGCCGCGCGGATCAAGAAACCATTGGCGGATTGAACATCACCGCAAAGCGCAACGCATTTGGTCGCCAAGTTGATTCGTTTGAAATTGACTTACACATTCCAGCGATTGGTGAACCTGATTACCATGCAGTATTTATTCGCGCTCCGTTAGTGGAAGCAGCGAGTTCAGCAGTGGAAGTTCTTGCGGCGATTCCGGCAGACAAGTCACTTACTGGCACGGATCAAGTAGTTGCGGTTCGCCAAGGTAACCTAATGGCAACGTCGTTTCATCCTGAGATAACTTCAGATTTAAGAATTCATAAGTATTTTGTAGACATGGTGAGGTCAGCATGAGTGGACATTCCAAATGGGCAACAACTAAGCACAAGAAAGCTGTTATTGACTCACGTCGCGGAAAGTTGTTTGCGAAGTTAATCAAGAACATCGAAGTAGCCGCCAGACTTGGCGGGGGAGACACTTCGGCAAACCCAACTCTTTACGATGCAATCACCAAGGCTAAGAAAAATTCGGTTCCCAATGACAACATTGATCGCGCAGTAAAGCGTGGGTCAGGCGCGGAAGCCGGCGGCGCGGATTATCAAACCATCATGTACGAAGGCTATGGACCAAACGGGGTAGCTCTGCTAATCGAATGTTTGTCCGATAACCGAAACCGAGCCGCATCTGATACTCGCGTTGCAGTTACTCGCAACGGCGGCAACATGGCTGATCCAGGTTCAGTTTCTTACATGTTTG
>JBEION010000029.1:0-8209 GCA_040377565.1 Candidatus Nanopelagicales bacterium
ATCGTGTGCCAATCGCAATCGTGGCCCATCTAGATCAAGACGAGGTAACTCGAGTTGATGTATTTGACGAGTCATCAATTGGCACAGCCGATGCCCAAACCGCGGAACTATTCGCAAAAGGTGCTACTGCCTACGAAATTCATCCAGATCGAGTCATTTCCGTACTTTTCCCGGTTACTCGACTAGTTGTTGCCGGCCAAGGCCCGATAGCGGACGCAATCGCAGACTTGGGCTCGACTCTGGGCTGGAATGTTTCAGTAGTAATGCGCAACGACCTGGCAATTGGCTTGCTGGCCTCATTATCGCCACTCGATGCTGCAGTAATCATGGGTCACGAAGTTGAAGTTTCCAGCCGAAACCTTGGCGCAGCCCTTGAAGGAGCTGCCGGATATATTGGCGCCCTGGGATCTATGAAGATGCAGCAAGATCGATCGGACTGGCTGGCTTACCAGGATGTAACGGACCTATCCCGCGTGTTTGGCCCAGCAGGAGTAGACATTTCTGCCTCATCGCCAGTCGAGATTGCCATCTCAGTGCTGGCTCAGGCGATCGCGGAACTAAAGAAAAACTAGCGATATCCCCGCACCTGCCAAATGGTGAGATTTTCGGAAGATAATCGACACATAACTATTTCCCTTTTCCTATTGCGAGTGACCTTTGAGGGTGTTAAGTTCAAGCCCAAACCTTCATTGGAATGAATAGGGGAGCGCCCAAAATGGCAGTTGAATCCACAGGTCAGGAACGCGGCAATCCGCGTTTTTATGCATTGATCGAAAATGCACCAAAGACCGGCAAGAGCCCAACAATCTGGGCCTGGCCACAGATCACTGAGTTCTTAAAAGTTGCTAGCCAACCAGTGCAAGGTCCATGGCCACCACACCAAGACGTGCGCCCTGATCCTGATGCAAGCGACATGCCTGTAGCTGTTCGCGACAACAAGTAAATTCTTAAACTTTAAAACTCTCTGACTTAACTCAAGTCACCGAAAGGAAACAAATGTATCCCTCCCGCTTTGGATATGAATCACCAAAGACAGTTGAAGAAGCCGTAGCGCTTCTTGACGCACATGGTGGTGAAGCAAAGGTATTAGCAGGTGGCCAAAGTTTGGTGCCAATGATGCGATTGCGCTTTGCAGCCCCAGAAATGATCATTGACATCAATGGCATCGAAGATCTTCATTACAACCGTGTCGAGGCAGATGGCACAGTTCGTATTGGCGCATTGTGCCGACACGAAGATCTTGAGGACAATCCTGCTATCGCCAAAGCCATACCAACAATTGCGGCAGCAGCTCCACTAGTTGCCGATCCAATTGTTCGTACTCGTGGAACTTTCGTGGGCTCTGTGTGTCACGCAGATCCACAAGGTGACTGGTCCGCCACAATGACTGCATTGGGCGGACATATTGTTGCCCAGGGTCCAAAGGGTAAGCGCGACATTCCAATCGCTGACTTTGTAATTGGTCCATTCCAAAACACATTGGAATTCAATGAGATTGCGATCGAAGCAGTTATCCCAGCACCAAAGGGTGTGCGAGTTGGCAATTACCTAAAGCTTGAGCGTCGCGTTGGTGACTTCGCAACTGCATCTGTTGCTGTCACACTCGACATGCAAGGCGACACTGTTGCTTACGCAGGTATTGCTCTTGCTGGTGTTGGCGGTCGCACAATCAACGCGAACGCAGCAGCTTCAGCCCTGGTTGGCAAGAAGCTAACCGCAGAAAACATTGCTTCAGTTGCAGCCGCAGTTGCTGCTGTTGCAGAACCACGTACAGATCATCGGGGATCTTCCGACTACAAGCGCCAGATTGTTAAGACATTCGTAGAACGAATTCTTACTGGACTTCTAAACACATCACAGAAAGCGGCATAACAATGACCAGTCTTTATGACGAAGTACAAGCAGCACCCGGAGAAGGTGTTCCAACCCGACGCGTAACTATCAAAGTTAATGGCGCCGATCGCACTGTTGATGTTGAACCACGTTTGTTACTAGCGCACTTGTTGCGTCAGGGACTGAAGCTAACGGGTACTCACACTGGTTGCGACACTTCAAACTGTGGTGCTTGCACCATTTTGTTTGACGGTCGTCCAATCAAGAGTTGCACCATGCTTGCCGTGCAAGCTGATGGTCACAGCCTTGAAACCGTTGAAGGCCTTGCATCAGCAAGTGAACTTCACCCAATTCAAGAAGGCTTCAAAGAAGAGCATGGTCTGCACTGTGGTTTCTGCACTCCAGGAATGATGCTTGCAGCTAAGGCACTTCTAGATAAGAACGACAATCCAACAGAGGATGAAGTTCGCTGGGCACTTTCCGGCAACCTTTGCCGCTGCACGGGCTACCAAAACATCGTTAAGTCAGTTCTATGGGCCGCAGAAAAAATGCGCGCGGAATCTAAATAGGTAGGGGATTTAGTCATGGCATTAGATGAGATCAAAATTGGCGGACTAGGCGCTAGCCGTCGTCGCGTCGAAGACAACCGCTTCATCCGTGGAAAAGGTAACTATGTCGATGACATCGTGTTACCGGGCATGCTTCACATGGAAATACTTCGTAGTCCTGTTGCTCACGCTCGCATCAAGTCAATCGACGTCAGCAAGGCATACGACATTCCAGGTGTTCGCTTAGTTCTAACTGGCGAAATGATGGCAGCTCGTAACCTTGCCTGGATGCCGACATTGTCTTACGACACTCAGGCAGTACTTGCTACTGACAAGGTTCGTTTCCAAGGCCAAGAAGTTGCTGCAGTTATTGCGGACGATCCATACATCGCAAAAGATGCCTGCCAGGCAATCGTTGTTGAGTATGAACAACTTCCAGTAATTGTTAATCCATTCCAGGCAATGGAATCCGGTTCCGAAGTAATTCGCGACGACAAGGAAAACCAGCCAGGCAATAAAGTCTTCGATTGGGAAATCGGCGACAAGGCAGCAACTGACAAGGCATTCGCTGAAGCAGATGTTATTTCCAAGATGGAACTGCACTACCCACGTTCACATCCATCTCCAATGGAAACTTGTGGTTCGATTGCAGACTTCAATCGTGCAACTGGCAAGCTAACCGTTTACATGACTTCGCAGGCTCCGCACATTGTGCGCGCTGCAGTAGCCATGGTTGCGGAACTTCCAGAACACATGATCCGCATCGTTTCACCTGACTTGGGTGGTGGCTTTGGTAACAAGGTGCCGATTTACCCAGGTTACGTAATCTCGATCTTGGCTTCGATCTTGACTGAAGTTCCAGTCAAGTGGATTGAAGATAAGACCGGAAACTTGATTTCAACTGGCTTTGGTCGCGACGTTTACCTTCAGGGTGAGATGGCGCTTCGCAAGGACGGCAAGATGCTAGGTATGCGCATGAAGACGATCTCAGATCACGGCGCTTTCTATGCAGATGCTCAGCCTTCAAAGTTCAAGATTGGTCTGATGCACTCAGCGTTTGCTGCATACGACTTGCCAGCTGCTCACCTTGAATCTGTTGGTTACTACACCAACAAGGCTCCAGGTGGCGTTGCATACCGTTGCTCATTCCGAGTAACTGAAGCAATGTTCTTCCAAGAGCGCATGGTTCACGCGGCAGCTAACGATCTAGGAATGGATCAAGCAGAGTTCCGTCGCATCAACTTGGTCAAGGACGACATGTTCCCGTACCGCACTGCCTTCGGTTTCCTAACCGACTCGGGTCAGTACGGTAAGTGCCTCGACATAGGTATGAAGGCAATTGGCTACGACACTTACAAAGCTGAACAAGCTGAAGCTCGTTCCCGTGGCAAGTTGCTAGGTATTGGTATCTCGACAATGACTGAGCCTTTGGGCGCAGGTAACAGTCGTGAATACGACATCTTGGGTATCAAGATGTTTGACTCCGCTGAACTTCGTGTTCACATGACCGGTAAGGCAATCTTGCGTACCGGCGCGATGAACCAAGGTCAGGGTCACCAAACAACTTGGGCACAGATCGTTGCACACGAACTAGGTATTCCAGCTGATGACGTAACAGTCGAGGAAGGCGATACCGATACGGCACCATTCGGTATGGGAACCTACGCATCACGTAGTACCCCGGTTGCCGGCGCTGCAGTAGCAATGGTTGCTCGCAAGATTCGTGCCAAGGCACGCAAGATCGCAGCACACCTACTTGAGGTCTCAGAAGAAGACATCGAGTGGGAGTTGGGTCGCTTCTACGTTCGTTCAAACAAGGAACGTGGCGTAACCATTCAGGACTGCGCACTTGCTGCTTACAGCAACATGCCAGACGGTATGGAGCCAGGTCTTGAGAACAACGCTTACTACGATCCACCGAACCTAACTTGGCCGTTCGCTGCCTACTTCGTAAAGGTTGAAGTAGATGCTGAAACTGGCGTTTGGGATGTTCTAAAGGTTGTAGCAGTCGATGACTGTGGCGTTCGTATCAACCCAATGGTTGTCGAAGGACAAATCATGGGTGGTCTAACTGAGGCTTACGCAATGGCAAGCATGCAGTACCAGACATACGACGAAGAAGGCAACATGATTGGCTCTAACTACATGGACTACTTGTTGCCAACAGCTTGGGAGACTCCAGGCTTTGAGCTTCACGAAGTTGTCACACCATGTCCGCACCACCCAATTGGTGCCAAGGGTGTTGGCGAATGTGCCACAGTAGCTGGACCTGCAGCGTTTGTTAACGCAGTTGTAGATGCACTTGGTCACCTAGGCGTTCGTAACATCGACATGCCAATGATGCCAAACCGCGTTTACGAAGCACTAACAACCGGTAAAGACATCAGCGGTATGCCACCTGTAAAGATGGGCGACTAATCGTGAAAACAGTTAATGCAAACTCGGGCCTAAAGGAGGCATCATGCTGATCTCACAATCATTTGAGGTGAAGCAACCAATTGACGCAGTGTGGAAGTTCTTTGATGACATTCCACAGGTGGCAGCATCTATTCCAGGTGCAAACCTGTCCAAGGAAGTTTCCAAGGACAAATACGAAGGTGGAGTAGTAGTTTCTGCTGGTCCAGTTAAGTTGGAGTTCGATGGTGTTGCTGAAGTTAAGAGCCGCGATAACGCAAAGCGCATCTTGGTTCTGGATGCTTCGGGTTCAGACAAGAAGGGTCGTGGCGCTGCCTCGGTTCTTTTAACTGCAGCTTTGAATCAGATTCCAGGTGGAACCAAGGTTGATCTTTCGATGGACCTAACCATCTCTGGTGCAGCAGCTAACTACGGCCGTGGCCTAGTTGCTGACGTAACTGCAGTTCTGGTTAACACCGCGACTGTAAACATGGAAGCTCGTATGGATGCTATCTCTAAGGGCTTGGATCCAAACTCAGTTGGTGGCGCTAAGGCAGCCAGCGGTCTATCGATTGGTATCAACGCATTCAAGCGTGCTACCGGTCGCGTACTAGCCCGCTTCTTCCTTCCTTACAAGCCAGTGGCACGTCGGTAAAGGGGAACAGAGATGAGTATTTGGGCAATTTTCAACATCGTCTTAGTTGTTGTAATCATTCCGGTTTTGGTTTGGTTGCTTAACGTAGTGCTAAGTGCATTGGAACGTATCCGCGGAGCTGCAGATGATGCACTTTCCGGTGGCGTGGCACTTATCGGTGAACTTGGAACTACTCCTAGTTTGTTGGAAACAACTGACGAGACCATTAAAGAAGTAGCAAACGGCGCAGTACGTTACGCCGGATCCGTCGCGAAGTTACTGGGATAGGGGAATCTAAATGGAAACCGTATTTGTAGTATCGCTAATCATTTTCACAGTGATTATCGCTGCAGCTGCACTTGGATTAATCCGAGTGATTCTTCACCTTCGTTCAGTAGTCAAGACTCTTGACGCACTAGACGGTGGCGTAGCAGTGATCGTGGCACAGACATCAACCGTTACAAGCACCGTTGACTCAGTCAACGCGAACTTGGCTCCAGTGCGTAACTTCGCAGAATCGATTTAGGGGTAGTCATGACAGATTTCTTCGGTGGTCACACAGGTTGGCTACTTGGTTATGTCATCGGTCTAGTCGTAGTACTAGTCGTTGTCGCACTCGTTGTACCGATTTTGCTTTTGGCTGGCCGCATCGGCGGACAGGCAAAGCGTATTAACACCGGTCTACAGGCAGCAGAGAAAAACACTGCTGGCCTAAGAAAACTCCGCATCACAATTGAGTCAGCAACAAACATCGTTGCTGGTCTAAATCGTGGCCGCACAAAGCTAGGAGGCTGAAAATGGATAGCACAGTAGAGACATTGTGGACTGTTGCAAACATCCTTGGAATTGTTGTGGTGGTTGCAGTAGCAGCGCTACTAACAATCTTGGTATTGCTAGTTCGCACTATCGATAAGCGAGTTGCAGCCATCAAGGCAACTTTGGCAGCAGCCAAGGCCAACACAGCACACACTGCACTAATCGGCGAAACTGCCGCTGGTGTAGATGCCGTATTAAATGAAGGTCTAGAACATCACTTGTTCCTAGGCCGGGTACTAGAAAAGGTACGTTCATGAGCACACTAGCCCTTTGGTCAGTTATTGATGTAACTGCTTTAATCGCAGGTCTTGCGGTTTACCTATTCATCGTGGGTCGTCAACTTACAAAAGTTGCTGGCGCTCTTGAAGAGGCAGCCGACCTAGTTTGGGAAATCAAGAAGGATGCTGAAGTAATTCACAGCGGACTAACCCAGATCAACCAGACTGGTGGAATCGTTGCCGGTGCTTTGCCACTTCTTTACGGAATGGCTGAAGGCATCGTTACTGGAGCTACTTATGTTCCAGAAGCTCACGTTGACTCAGTCAACAAGCCTGCTATGGGTGTTCGTCGCTCCCGTCAGATGCATGGCGTAGGCGTAGACATCTAAATCAAGAAACCTAAAAAAAGAGCCGCAGGAAACTGCGGCTCTTTTTGTTGTCAAAGCTAATGTGACGTGTTTGGATCTCGATCAGTTGTTAGAGGTTCAGTAACTGGGGTGGAGTATTCGCCAATCCATTCGTCTTTCCAAGTCTTTTCAAACTTTTCTTCATTGCAGCTTGGATCGTAGATAGCCATTAACTCTTCACAAATCTGCTGGCGGTGTGAAGCAAGTCCACCTGGAATATCAAAGTAGGCAACGTGCAAGTTGTATTTGGATCCTGCGCGCTCAATCCAGTTAGGGGAGCGGCGGTGCTTGAACGGAAAGCCAACGGTGGACAGATCATCTGAGTGACCAACAAAAATCACGGAGTAATCCTGTGGCTTACCTTCAATGTCATTACGGGACAAAATCACGTAAACCGCAGGAACAGCAGGCGGAGTCCAGCCTGAAAGAACTCGTGGTCCTTCAAACGGGTATCCAGCCAAGCTGCCTAATCTAATCATTCGGGGATTAGATCCAAATCTGCAAAGTCTTCATCTTCACTCATGGTGTCAGCATCGGTGACTTCCCATTTAGGTAATGAAGTCTTGGCTACTGCGGCTTCGAATAGTTTGCGACCTTCAAGCACAGCATCTGCTGAGTTATCAGATTCGACCATAATCTGTGCGCCATAGGAAGTAGTTCCCATGCCAGACGCAATGCCACTTAACGGAGCAACTGCGTCAGCAAGCTCTACGATTTCTTCCAGGGTCATCTCGCGATCACCGTGAGCTACTAATGAAACACTGAACTTCATACCCGTTATCCCATCCTTGATAGTTCTCTAGCAAATTCTTCAATACTTTTGAAATTGTGTCCCGAGAAGATCCGGTCGATGTATGGATCTGCGATCATCATGCCAATAGTGTTTGGCTTGTAATCTTCGTTGTCACCCTTATGAGGGTTCACCCAAATGACCTTGTGCGCAAGTCGAGACAGGGTCTGCATTGCCTTATCTAGGGCTTGGGGTTCACCTTGATCCAGACCATCTGAGCAGATTACAACAATCGCGCCACGACCTAGCCGGGAGCGACGAGATTCCTTAACAAAAGCGGCAATGGCATCACCAATCCGGGTGCCACCGTCCCAGTCCAGTACTGACTCGCCAGCCAGGCGCATGGCCTCATCGGGCGTGCGCTTATCGATGGACTTGGTGATTCTGGTCAATCGAGTACCGAAGCAAAATACTTCAACTTTGGTATTGGCTCGGCGAGCAGAGTAAGCCAGTTGCAACAGGTTGCGCGAGTAATCCGCCATGGATCCTGAAACATCCAGGATGAAAACGATCGAGCGAAGTTTTTCCTTGCGCTTGATGTACATCAAATCTTTAGGTTCGCCAAGAGA
>JBEION010000245.1:0-2129 GCA_040377565.1 Candidatus Nanopelagicales bacterium
GCGCTTTCTTTCCTAGGTGCAACTGCAGATCTTTTGAATTTGGAGTCAGCACCTAACGCGCCTTACTTAGTTATTGACATCGGTGGCGGCTCAACCGAATTTGTACTGGGTACAACTAAGCCAACTACGGCAATTAGCACCAACGTTGGTTGTGTGCGAATGACAGAGCGCCACTTAGTGAGTGATCCAGCAACTCCGGAACAAATCTCGGCAGCTACTTCAGACATAGATGCTGCAATTGACCAGGCTTACCTTGCCGTTCCGATTGCGGAAGCGAAGAGTTTGATTGGCCTTGCAGGTTCAGTTACAACTGTTGCAGCTTTAGCCCTTGGCCCTACTGAATACGACTCGGAAGCTATTCATGGCAGCCGTATTTCTGCCAGCGAAGTGCATCGCGTGACACAGGAGCTGTTGACAATGACTCGAGCACAGCGGGCAACGTTAGGACCTATGCATGAAGGTCGAATCGATGTAATTGGCTCTGGCGCATTGGTACTTGATCGAATTATGGCTCGAACTGGCCTTTCTGAAGTTGTTGTATCGGAACGCGACATCCTTGATGGAATTGCCCGAGCCTTAGTTTCCAGCCCCAGTTAGGAAGTTCTGGCAATACCTGTCAGGATTAAGCGGTGGAAAACACCACGCCCCTGTAGCCCAATCGGTTAGAGGCACACGACTTAAAATCGTGCCAGTGTCGGTTCAAGTCCGACCAGGGGTACCAAATCCACAGCATCTACACCTAGTTTTAGCCAGCAAGTCAGGCCCAATTCAGGTTTAACGGGTTATATTTAGGGTAGAAATTAAGCCAGATGGTGACGATACTCGTCCCACGGGAGGAAAATCATGGCAAGTCGTAATCCAGTACTAATACGCGCAACCGGCGAAAGCTTTGGCGGCGAAACAATTGAGCAAGGTGCACTAACCCAACCAGAGATCTCTGGCGCTCGATTGACTATGGATGATGTCATCGTAAAAACCGGAATGCTTTTCGCGCTTTTGTTAGTTGGCGCATTTGTTGGCTGGTCAAGCCCTGGTCTTACCTTCGTCGCTTTCTTCCTTGGTCTAGGTCTTGCGTTTGCAAACATTTTCAAGAAGCAAGTTAGCCCAGGATTAGTTTTGGCATACGGCGCTGCTGAAGGTGTATTCCTTGGTGGCCTGAGCAAGATGTATGCAACTGCATATGCAGAGACTGCCCCTAACTTGGTTTCCCAGGCTGTTATGGGAACGCTAATTGCATTTGGCACAATGTTGTTCCTTTACAAGTCAAACATCATCAAAGTTAATGGCAAGTTCAAGAAGGTATTCATGGTTGCCATGGTTTCCTACTTGGTTATCGCTGTTGCATCTTTGATCTCAAGTTTCTTCGGCGTAGGTGGAGGCTGGGGCTTCTACGGAGCTGGTGGCCTTGGCATGCTGCTCTGCATTGCTGGTGTTGCACTTGCATCATTCTCGCTAGTTATGGACTTTGAAATGATCACTCAGTCAATCGCTCAAGGTGCTCCGGAAAAGGAAGCCTGGAGAATGGCGTTTGGCTTGGCAATCACTTTGGTTTGGTTGTACACCGAACTTCTTCGTCTGATTGCAATTTTCTCGGGCGACGAATAAAAATTTCGAGCAAACAAAAGGGGTTGGCATTGCCAGCCCCTTTTTGCATGTGCAAAAACTTCCAAACCTTGGCAAAGTAGAGCCATGAGCGAAATGCACCTGGTTTTAGGAACTGACATTCGTGGCCCTTGGCCGCAAGGCACTGAAGTTATCTACTTCGGAATGGGTTGCTTCTGGGGTGCCGAGAAGAAGCTATGGAATCTTCCAGGGGTAGTTAGCACCGCAGTTGGTTACATGGGTGGCTCAGCAAGTGATCCTACGTATCCATTGGTTTGCACTGGCTCAACCGGACATTCCGAAATTGTTTTAGTTGCCTACGATCCGTCAAAGATTTCCCTCTATGACTTGCTTAAATGTTTCTGGGAAAATCATGATCCAACTCAGGGCAATCGCCAGGGTAATGACATTGGCACCCAGTACCGCAGCGCTGTTTACTGGACAACTGCCGAGCAAGAAAAATGGGTAACAGAATCTCGCAATGCTTACAACGAAGTATTAGTCAGTAAAGGCTTTGACCCAATTAC
>JBEION010000246.1:0-2128 GCA_040377565.1 Candidatus Nanopelagicales bacterium
ACTAGTACGAAGGTTTGTCAGGTTCGATTTGGCTAACCCAAGCCAGGATTCCGCCGCCAACGTGAATGGCATCTTTAAACCCGGCACCCTTAACCGCAGCTAGAACTTCAGCTGAACGACCGCCAACTTTGCAATGCAAAACGATCTGCTTATCAGTTGGCATCTTGGTTAGAGCATCGCCCATCAAGAATTCATTCTTTGGAATCAATACCGCACCAGGAATACTCACAATGTCGTATTCATTTGGTTCGCGAACATCGATCAGCAAGAAGTCTTTCTCGCCACGCTCGCGAGCCTTTAGCATTTCATCTAGTTGCTTAACATTGATGGTTGAATCAACGATCGCTTCCGCTGCTTCAGTTGAAACAGCGCCACAGAACGCTTCGTAATCAATTAGCTCAGTAACAGTTGGATTTTCGCCACACACTGCGCAGTTTGGATCTTTACGCATTTTGATTTTGCGATAAGTCATTTCAAGTGCGTCATAAACAATTAGGGAACCAACAAGTGGATCGCCAATTCCAGTTAGCACCTTGATGGCTTCAGTTACTTGGATTGAACCAATCGATGCACAAAGCACACCAAGTACGCCGCCTTCAGAACACGATGGCACCATGCCTGGTGGTGGTGGCTCTGGGTAAAGGCATCGGTAGCACGGACCATGTTCAGACCAGAACACACTGGCTTGTCCATCGAAACGATAAATCGAACCCCAAACGTAAGGCTTGTTCAGCAAGACACATGCATCATTAACTAAGTAACGTGTAGCGAAGTTATCTGTGCCATCAACAATCAAGTCGTACTGCGCAAAAATTTCCATCACGTTAGTGGAATCAAGTCGGGTTTCATGCTTGATGACATTTACATAAGGGTTGATTCCCTTTACGGTGTCAGCAGCGCTATCAACCTTTGGACGATCAATGTCACTTTGGCTGTGAATAATCTGGCGCTGCAAATTTGATTCGTCTACCGTGTCGAACTCAACGATTCCCAAAGTTCCAACACCAGCAGCAGCTAAATACATAAGTGCTGGACTACCAAGGCCACCTGCGCCAACGCACAACACCTTTGCGTTCTTAAGGCGCTTCTGTCCGGCCATGCCAACATCAGGAATGATCAAGTGCCGGCTGTAACGGCGCACTTCATCTACGGTCAGCTCTGCAGCTGGTTCAACCAATGGGGGTAATGACATTTTGACTCCTGTGAAAGTTATGTCTCTATCAAACCCTGTTTTTCGGTTTCATGGTTAGTCGCGATACATCATGGACAGTTATCGCAAGGATTTTGCAGAAAACTAGGGTCATTGAGACAAGTTCGCGCTCACCCTCTAACGTATGAGCCATGGAAGAAGTACCGTTTTTTGATACCGAAGTGGCAGGCTCTCAAATCAGCACCTCTAAGGAACAACGGCGCCGTTCTGCCGTAATGCGTGCCGGTCTAGAGGTATTCGCTGAAAAGGGATTTCATTTGGCGTCCATGGATGACATCGCTGAGCGCGCTGGCGTTAGCAAGCCAATTCTGTATCAACATTTTTCTTCCAAAAATGAGCTTTATTTGGGAATTCTCGATGAACGTGTTGATGCAATTGTTCAGCAGGTACGCAGTGCAATTGAATCTGCATCAACGAATAAGAGTCGACTGGAAGCTGCAATTGGTTGCTACTTTAACTTGATTGACGATGCAGACCTTGGGTATCGACTCATCTTTGAGTCTGACTTCACTATGAATCACGATGTGCGAGCGCGCGTCGAGGATGTTGTCTCGCAAGTATCGAGAATTGTTGGAGCCGAAGTCTCAAAACAGACTGGAATGTCCTTAGGCGAGGCCAACATTTTGGCTGGTGGCTTAAGTGGAATGGCGCAGGCAGCAGCATGGCGTTGGTTAAGACTAGGCAGACCAATTTCAATGGAACTTGCTATCTCCCAAACCCTGGATTTGGCATGGAATGGATTGGCATCAATTCAGTCCAAAGAAGTTTCGCCCGAGGTTGAAGTACTCCACCTCGAAGATCGCATCAGTTAACGTAGACTCATTAATAACCGCATAAAACTTTTGGAGAAGCCGGCATGGAAATTCGAATTGGTATTCAGCACGTAAATCGTGAAGTTGTCCTTGAAAGCAACGAAGC
>JBEION010000078.1:0-4794 GCA_040377565.1 Candidatus Nanopelagicales bacterium
CTAACGCAGATGCCGAAGTTCCAACTTCTTACTCAGGCGAAACCACATCTGAAGGAACACTTTCAGATGATGCTGGCCTACAGGCACTAAGAACAGAATTGGCCGACAAAGCCGAATAATTCAAAATAGCAAAAGCGGTTGCCATTGACTTGGTAGCCGCTTTTTCTATTCTCAAAGCCTGCAAGCGTAATTGAGCCAATAGGGTAGTGATGTGTACCTAGGACTCTCTGGCGGAATTGGTAGTGGGAAATCAACGGTTGCCAAAATCCTTTCCAACTTGGGTGCAGTAGTAATTGACGCAGACGTCATTGCCAGGGAAGTGCTGGAGCCAAACCAGGCTGGCTATCAAAAAGCGATCGAAGTATTTGGCGAATCTATTTTGGACAGCGACCTAAGAATTGATCGAAAAAGGCTCGCGCAGTTAGTGTTTCAAAACTCCGACGAGTTAGCGAAGCTCGAGGCGATTGCTCACCCTGCGGTTATTGCTCGGGTAGCGCAAATTCGTAACTCGCTTCCGGAATCTACCGTTGTGGTCTATGACACCCCGTTGTTGTTTGAGAAGAATCTGCAAGGGCAATTCGACAAGGTTTTGATAGTCGTAACAGATTCTGAGCACCGAAAAGCACGCCTGATCGAACGTGGTTTAGAGCTAACTGACATTGAAGCCAGAATCGCGAATCAGGCAACCGATGCCCAGCGACGAACTGTTGCTGACTTTGTAATTGAAAACAATGGCTCACCTGAACAGTTGCAAGACCAAGTCACCAAGGTGTGGCAACAAATTTCAGCGTAGTCTGGAGTCATGACCCGCCCGATTACCGATTTGCAGCGAACCGTTGCACCGTTTGAAGTAATCAGCGAATTCGTCCCGGCAGGTGATCAGCCTGCAGCTATTGCTGAAATCGAAAAACGAATCCGCAAGGGCGACAAGAACGTGGTGCTACTTGGTGCAACTGGTACCGGTAAGAGTGCAACTACAGCCTGGCTAATCGAGAGACTTCAGCGCCCAACTTTAGTTTTGGCGCCGAATAAAACGCTAGCCGCCCAATTGGCAAATGAATTTCGAGAACTACTTCCCAACAATGCCGTTGAGTATTTCGTTTCCTATTACGACTATTACCAACCGGAAGCCTACATACCCCAGAGTGACACTTTTATTGAGAAAGATTCATCAGTAAATGAGGAAGTTGAAAGACTTCGGCACAGTGCAACCAACAGCCTGTTAACTAGGCGTGATGTCATCGTGGTAGCCAGCGTCTCTTGTATTTATGGTCTAGGTACCCCGCAGGAATACGTCGATCGAATGGTACGACTCAAAGTAGGCGAAAGCATTGATCGCGACTCGCTTTTGCGCCGATTAGTAGACATTCAATACAACCGAAACGACATCGCATTTACTCGTGGAACTTTCAGGGTACGTGGCGACACTATTGAGGTCTATCCGGTTTACGAAGAGCATCCAGTTCGGATTGAGATGTTTGGTGATGACATAGATCGTTTGATGTCATTGCATCCAGTTACTGGTGAGATTCTTACTGACGATAATGAAATCTACATTTTTCCAGCTTCCCACTACACAGCTGGACCAGAACGAATGAATAAGGCGATCTCGGCTATCGAAGCAGAAGTTGCGATTCGAATCCCTGAGCTCGAGAGCCAAGGGAAGTTGCTTGAAGCTCAACGTATAAAGATGCGCACTTCGTACGACATTGAAATGATGCAAAACCTTGGATTCTGTTCTGGTATTGAGAATTACTCAAGGCATATTGACGGTCGAGAAGCAGGTTCAGCTCCGAACTGTTTGCTGGACTATTTCCCAGAAGACTTTTTGCTAGTTATTGACGAAAGCCACGTAACTGTGCCGCAGATTGGCGCAATGTATGAGGGTGACGCCTCACGAAAGCGAACGCTAGTTGAACACGGGTTCCGGTTACCTAGTGCCATGGATAATCGACCACTTAAATGGCCTGAGTTTCTTGATCGCGTTGGTCAAACTGTTTACCTATCGGCAACTCCTGGACCGTTTGAGCTTGGAGTAGTCAACAATGACGTCGTAGAGCAAGTGATCAGGCCGACCGGTCTGGTAGATCCGGAAATCATCGTTAAGCCAACAAAGGGACAGATCGATGATCTGATTCATGAAATCCGGCTCCGGGCGGAAAATGGCACCCGCGTACTTGTTACAACGCTGACCAAAAAGATGTCTGAAGACTTAACGGATTACTTACTGGAGCAGGGAATCAGAGTGCGTTACTTGCACTCTGAGGTAGACACTTTGCGACGAGTTGAGTTACTTCGCGAGCTAAGACTAGGGGAGTACGACGTTCTGATTGGTATTAACTTGCTACGTGAAGGCTTGGACTTACCTGAGGTCTCGCTAGTTGCAATTCTGGATGCTGATAAAGAAGGCTTCCTGCGCAGTCATCGCAGCCTGATCCAGACCATTGGCCGCGCCGCTCGAAATGTTTCTGGTGAAGTCCACATGTATGCCGACAAAATCACAGATTCAATGCGGGTTGCAATCGATGAAACAAATCGTCGTCGTGAAAAGCAAGTTGCATACAACTTAGAACATGGGCTAGACCCGCAGCCGCTTCGTAAAAAGATTGCCGACATCACGGATTTGATTTCTAGAGAAGATGATGACACTGAATTGTTTATGGCTGATCAAAAGTCAGGCGTTAGAGTTCCAACTTCAGTCAGGGAGAGCCTGCGTAGTATTCCGGCTCGAGACTTGGGTGATTTGATTGATCAACTTTCCGAACAAATGCACACCGCTGCTAGTGAACTACAGTTTGAGTTAGCGGCAAGATTGCGTGACGAGATCCATGAACTTAAGAAAGAATTGCGCCAAATGGCGCAGGCGGGTCACGCCTAAATATGTCGATCATCGCTATGGTTGACCAATGAACGTTTCAACCACAATTTGGATTGTCACAATTGGAATCCTCATTGCCGCATTTGTCTTGGACTTCGTTGTAGTTGATGCCAGGCCACACGTCTTCGGACCAAAGCAAGCAGCTCGCTGGGTAGTGGCATACATAATTGCGGCGCTGTGTTTTGCGGTTTTTATTTGGAACTATTTCGGCGCTGAGTACGGACAACAGTTTTTGGCAGGCTGGATAACTGAGTACAGTCTTTCCGTTGACAATTTATTTGTATTTTTAGTTCTCATGTCATCATTCGCAGTTCCGGAAATGCTAAAGCACCGAGTGCTATTGATTGGTGTTGCGATAGCAATCGTGCTTCGAGGAATTCTAATCGTGATCGGCGCAGCTGCAATCGCTAAGTTTGCAGCGACTTTCTATGTATTTGCTGCGTTTCTGCTCTACACCGCGATTTCAGTCTGGAGATCGCATGACGAAGAGCCGGATCCTGAGGGTAACGGTTTCGTGCGCCTTGTCGAGAAATATGTGCCCACTTCCCGGGAATACGTAGGAGCGAAATACATAACCAAAATTGATGGCAAGCGATTCATCACTCCACTATTTGTGGTGATTCTTGCCGTGGGCACTACGGATCTATTGTTCGCTCTTGATTCGATTCCAGCGGTATTCGGCCTAACCCAGGAGCCTTATCTAGTATTTGCTGCCAATGCTTTCGCCTTGATGGGGTTGCGACAGCTTTACTTCTTGCTGGACGGCTTACTATCTAAGATCATTTACTTGGCCCGTGGCTTGGCCATAATCCTTGGGTTCATCGCCATAAAGCTGTTTTTGGAGGCTGTCGACGGGACTACAGACCTGCATCCACCACATGTGACAATCGCCCAATCTTTGATGTTTATTGGAACCGTTTTAGGGGTAACAGTAATCACAAGTCTCATTGCAGTGCGTCGTTCCCCAGAATTGGCCCTTCAGTCTGAGATTTCACATGCACTGGAAGAGTCAACGGAACACCGGGGAGATGCCATCGAGCATCTCGGATCCGAAGGCCCTAAAGCTTAAGGAAATCAAATGGACGTAAGTCAAGGGTTATGGGCCGCACTGATTCTTGGAATTCTGGGACTTATTGTTCTGGACTTTGTGACTGTAAGTCGCAAACCTCATGACGTAATGTTCAAAGAAGCTGCCTTATGGTCGCTCTTCTACATAGGTATTGCTATTGCATTCGGTGTTTGGGTTTGGACTAGTTATGGATCCACATTCGGAACGGAATACTTCGCGGCGTATCTCGTTGAAAAATCATTGTCCGTAGACAACCTGTTCGTCTTCATTATTATTCTCACGCAGTTCGCAGTGCCAAGTATTTATCACCAAAGAGTGTTGTTGTTCGGTGTGTTACTAGCCCTGATTTTCCGAGCAATCTTTATCGCCCTCGGTGCAGCAGCACTGGAGGCCTTTGCTTTCACTTTCGTAATCTTCGGTGCAATCTTGATCTACACCGGTTATGGGTTGTTTAAACACTGGGACGAGGATCCCGACCCTAGTGAAAACGTCATGGTTCGAAATATCCGTAAAGTGATTCCGTTCACTGACGAATACCATGGCACAAAACTGACAATCAAAGAAGCCGGCAAGCGTTACGGCACTCCAATGCTGTTAGTTATGATCGCTATTGGTGCAACTGACTTGCTATTCGCGCTTGATTCAATTCCCGCCACCTTTGGTGTGACGCAAGAACCGTTCTTAGTGTTCTCAGCTAATGCGTTTGCACTGCTTGGTCTGCGCGCGCTGTACTTCCTTCTAAAGGGACTTTTGGACAAACTTGTCTACTTATCGCTGGGCTTGTCGGTAATCCTGATATTCATCGGTATGAAGTTGATCCTGCTTTACGCACATGAGGTCAATGAAA
>JBEION010000237.1:0-2187 GCA_040377565.1 Candidatus Nanopelagicales bacterium
AACTGCCAATGCAACAATGCCATCGAGTCGATTCCAACCTGTTACTACAACTAACCCAACACCGACAATAACGCCGACTGAAGTCCAGACGTCCGTCATTAGATGTTTGCCGTCAGCAACTAGTACAGGCGAGCGATGAAGTTTGCCAGCACGCAACAAGATCAAGGCAGTACCGCCGTTGATCAGGGCAGCCACTGTCGAAATTGTTAGACCCCAGCCAATTTGCTCTAGCTCGCGAGGCGTAATGATTCTTTCGATTGCGGTGTAGACGATGATTAGCGCGGCCAGCAGAATCATGAAGCCTTCGATGGAAGCCGAGAAGTATTCAGCCTTGCCGCGTCCAAAGTGATGCAGTTCATCTGCGGGCTTCATTGCAGTTCGCAGGGCAAACAAGGCAACTACTGCGGCGACGATGTTCACTGTCGATTCAAGGGCATCTGAGAGAAGGCCAACTGATCCGGTTGCCCACCAGGCCGTCATTTTCATTCCAAATACAACAACGCTGACAACTATCGACATCCATGCAAACTTCGCAAGGTTGACTTGAGTGTTGTTGATTTGATTTGTAGTCATGTGTTCATTGTGCCAGAAAGGGTATTGCGCTAGTGCAAGCTGTAACTTTACGGTTGATGAATTGGTACTTGCTCGGGCCGACCACGACGTTGTTTTGGCGGTTGCCGAAGTCCTGAGGCATAAAGTGCCTTCAATATCTCGCGGGTAGTTACTTCAATTGCCCCAGCAGCAATTGCAATTTCCCGCATATGGTCTGGGACATCAAAGTGATCACCTTGGAATCCGCGCTCCGGTAACCCTAGGTCTGACGCAAATTGCTTTAGCTCGGCAACTGAAGTGTCGCTCACCATGTGACACCATAACCAGTCACGCCAAGGCCATTGCGCTTGATCTATCAGGATTGCCACTTATTGTTACCGCGAAACTATTCGTTAATACCGAATCGAGCATGCAACTTTCGCAGTGGCTTAGGTGCCCACCAGTTCCAGTCTCCAGCAACTCGCATAAGTGCGGGTACTAGTAAACCTCTAACAACTGTGGCATCAAGCAAAATTGCGAAGGAAATTCCCAGACCAAGCATCTTGATGCTTGTCACACCACTGGTCATAAAGCAGGCAAACACGATCGCAATAAGAACTGCTGCAGCGGTAATGATTCGTCCAGATTTTTGTAATCCAGAACTAACCGAGGTAGTGGTATCAGCACCGTTGTCATGCTCTTCCTTGATTCGGGAGAGTAGGAATAATTCGTAGTCCATAGATAGTCCAAATGCCACGATTGCAACTAACACCAAAGTTGAGGTGTCCAGCGAACCAGTAATCGTGAAGTCGCCAACCAACCACATGGCATTGCCATCTTGGAAAACCCAAACCAAAACGCCCAGAGTTGCTCCAAGACTCAACATGTTCAAGATCACTGCCTTGATTGGGAGAATTGCGCTGCCAGTAAAAAGGAACAAGATAATCAAAGTGGCGATGGTTAACCAACCCAAAACCGCTGGCAAGTTATCCGAGATACCAGCCTGTGAGTCGGTGAAGATCGCCGCCTGTCCACCAATCAAAGTTCCATCAACGGGTGGTTCGATTGCGCGTAACCGAAGGATTAAATCCTGAGCATCCATGTTGCGGGATTCAACATCGGTGTAAAGCGTAATTCGGTGATGTGCCTGTGATGCAGCTACTGCTTGCTCAGGTGGCAGTGGTGAGACAGTTTCTCCTTCGATGAAGGAGTCAGAAGTGAATGCACTTACGACATTTTGATCTGCGACCAAAGTCTTTGCGTATTCATTTACGTCAGCAATTGATACCGAGATTGGAACTAAAACTTCGACTGGGATTTGGCTTTCAAATCGGTCACGAATTTGATCTGAAGCGATAGCTGCAGGATTGCTCGCAGGCAAAACTCGGTCATCTACCTGACTGAACTTCGCATCCAATGCTGGCGATGCCAATGCCACAAGCAAAGAAACAGTCCCGACGATTATCAGGAGTGGTCGCTTCATTACAGCGGTTGCAAGCGACGACCAAGCGCCAGATTCTTTTGGATTTAGGTCACCACGTCGGATCTTAAACTTGTCGACCTTATGTCCAAGAAGCGCAAGTGTTGCTGGCAACGCAATCAGCGAGGCTAATACTGCGAATAACACAACGCTCACTCCGGCGTAAGCAAATGACT
>JBEION010000278.1:0-1703 GCA_040377565.1 Candidatus Nanopelagicales bacterium
GTCGCCTAGAGAAGTTAATGCTTAACCCGAATCGATTTTTGGGGGCAGTACAAGTAGGCGTAACTCTGGCTGGATTCTTATCGGCGGGCTTTGGCGCGTCGAGAATCGTGCCGATTTTTTCACCTCAATTAGTTTCTTGGGGATTGAGTGAAAGTGCCGCCGAAACTATGGCATTCATTTTGGCCACTTTGCTTATCGCATACTTATCTTTAGTTGTTGGTGAGTTAACTCCTAAGCGATTGGCGATTCAGCATTCAGAGCGATTCGCACTAATCTTGGCCACACCGTTGGATTTGGTAGCAAAAATTACGGCTCCATTTATTTGGCTCCTTTCACATTCTTCCGATGCGTTACTGCGAATTGTTGGTGGCGACCCACAAGCAGGTAAAGAACAAATTTCTGGTGAAGAACTTCGCGGCATGGTTGCTATGCATGAAGACCTAACTCATGCCGAGCGCGAACTAATCGATGATGTTTTTGAAGCGGGCGAACGTGAGATTCGTGAAGTTATGATTCCACGCACTGAAGTAGCGTTTCTCGATGCTGATTTGCCAGTTTTCAAAGCTGTGAAGATTGTTGCTGACAAACCACATTCGCGCTATCCAGTATCGGATGACTCCGAAGATGACATTTTGGGATTTGTGCACGTTCGTGACCTATTAGATCCAGAAATCCGGGAACGCTCCATTCGCGTTGGTGACTTGGTGCGAGATGTAGCAAGACTCCCTGGAACAAAACGAGTTATCCCAGCGCTAACCGACATGCGAGCCACAAATGCTCACATGGCAATTGTGGTTGATGAATATGGTGGCACTGCTGGAATCATCACCATGGAAGATCTAGTTGAAGAACTTATTGGTGACATCCGCGACGAATATGACACGGATGCTTCCGAAGGCGTGATTCCACCAGGTAAAGACGTCGTTGTTGATGGCTTACTTAACCTTGATGATTTCCTAGAGGAAACCTTGATGGAATTGCCAGACGGTCCGTACGACACAGCCGCCGGATTTATGGCAGCCCAGCTTGGTCGAATCCCAATGGTTGGAGACGAGATTGTGATTGAGACGGGGTCTTTGACAGTTCTGGAAATGGATGGCCGAAGGGTGTCCCGAATTCGAGTAGTTCGTTCTGCCACAATAGGGGAATGACACCGCGCGTTTTATCTGGCATTCAGCCGACTTCCGATAGTTTCCACGTTGGTAACCATTTAGGCGCGCTGCAAAACTGGGTTGCGATGCAAGAAACGCACGAATGCGTTTACTTCATTGCTGATATGCATGCCATCACAGTTGAGCAAGATCCAAAAACACTTCGGAATCGGACTCTGCTTTCTTATGCCCAACTGCTTGCTCTTGGAATCGATCCAAATAAATCGACTTTGATTGTGCAAAGTCATGTGCCAGAACATGCGCAGTTGATGTGGGTCATGTCTTCTATTACTGGTTTAGGTGAAGCAAACCGTATGACGCAGTTCAAAGACAAGTCTGCAAAGGGTGGCGCAGCTACCGCAAGTGTTGGCTTGCTTACCTATCCAATTTTGCAGGCAGCTGACATTTTGCTTTATCAAGCAAATGCAGTTCCAGTTGGTGAAGATCAGCGTCAGCATTTAGAACTCACCCGTGATCTTGCAATTAGATTTAATGGCCGCTTCGGTGACACTTTCACAGTTCCAGAAGCACACATAGTTAAAGGCACTGCGA
>JBEION010000081.1:0-4695 GCA_040377565.1 Candidatus Nanopelagicales bacterium
AATGCAGATAGTCCAAGGAATAGTGCCACCATCAGTGCCAGCGGTGTTTCAAATACAACTACTGGGTCGGAATAGATGGATCCAGGCGGACCAGCCATGTAAGTCGCCGTAACTGGAAGACTGAAATCTGTTGATAGTGCCAGAACTGCGGCCATCTGCAACAAGTGCACGACGCCGGCAATTAGGTTGAATCTACGCAGGCTTGGAATCGTTAATTTGCTCATAACTCAAGCGTGCCATAGCGAAGTGTCGATTCAATAGATTTAGAAGTTAAATCCCAAGAAAAACAACAAATTAAGGGACTATTACAAGCTTTCCTTGAATATCGCCTTGATGCATAAGTTCGTAGCCCTGTTTCGCATCCTCAAGTGAGAACACTTGTTGAATGTGTGGTCGCACACCTGTTTTCCCTAGGAACTTAAGTAGTCCTTCAAATTCAGTCCGAGTACCCATAGTTGAACCAACTACTTCAAGTTGCAGGAAGAACAAGCGATTTAAATCAGCTGGGGGATTAGCACCACTCGTTGCGCCACAGATCACAATCTTGCCACCAGGTCGCAGACTGCGCATGGAATGTGACCAAGTCGCTTCGCCAACACTTTCCATTACCGCATCAACTTTTCCTGGCAAGCGTGCACCGGATTCAAAAGCTTCTGTTGCACCAATTGATTTTGCATATTCGCGCTTTGCTTCATCACGAGAGGTAACCCAAGTTACAAAGCCAGCAGCATTCGCTAGTTGAATCAGTGCAGTTGCAACGCCGCCGCCAGCTCCTTGAATAAGTACGGTGTCACCCTTTTTCAAACCCGATTTTGTAAATAGCATTCGGTAGGCAGTAAGCCAAGCAGTTGGTAGGCAAGCTGCTTCTTCATAAGTAAGGAAATCAGGCTTAGGAATCACGTTGTACGCCGGAACAGTTACAAATTCTGCGTGAGTACCGTCATGAACTTCACTAAGCAGTGAACGCTTTGGATCTAAGGTTTCATCGCCCTTGGAAGGATCGCCCAAAACCGCATGAACTATGACAGCGGTTCCATCATCCAAAGTTCCAGCAGCATCAGAACCCAAAACAATTGGAAGGTTTTCTGGAGCAGTTGCTACACCGCGCAGAGTCCAAACGTCATGGTGATTGATTGCGGCGGCTTTGACGGCAACTCGAACCCAACCTTCAGGCACAACTGGATCTGGATGATCGCAAATTGAAAATCCTTCAAATGGATTTTCTTGATTTCCGCTAACAGCAACTACAGCACGCATTAGACATCTTCCTCATCATCATCAAGTCGAGCCAGCCAAGTTGCTAGTCGCTCAGTTGGTACTTCAAAGTCAGGGAAAGTATCTACAAATTCCCGCATCCGTTCAGCTAACCATTCAAAGGTAACTTCTTCTTCGCCGCGACGCTTCTCTAATTCTTCAATGCCTCGGTCAGTAAAGTACATGTTTGGCCCTTCCGAGAAATTCGATTAGCTAAATGCCTGGGCAACAAGTGCTTGCTGCTCTAGTTCACTGCGATGGTGTGAGCCAACGGCAGGAGAGCTTGAAGCAGGGCGGGAGATACCAGTAATCGCGCGGTTAATTAAGGCCGGCAAGTTCATGGCCATAAAGCTCCAAGCACCTTGGTTGGCGGGTTCTTCTTGAACCCAACGAACGTTAGCCAAGTTCTTGTAACGAGCAAGTTCTGGCGGCAAAGTAATTGCTGGCAAAGGGTACAGACTCTCAAGTCTGACAATTGCTACATCTTTGCGACCTTGCTTTTCGCGTTCTGCAGCTAGGTCGTAGTAGACCTTTCCGCTACAAAGCAAAACCGAAGTCACATCATCTGGATTCACAGTTGTGTCCCCAATGATGGCCTTAAAGGTTCCTTCGGTGAAGTCACTAACTTTAGAGGTTGCGTACTTCGCACGAAGTAATGATTTAGGTGTGAAAACCACAAGTGGTCGCGTCAACGAAGACTTAACCTGCCAGCGAAGCAAATGGAAGAAGCTTGCTGGGGTAGTAGGCATAGCCACAGTTATGTTGTCCTGTGCGCATTGCTGCAAGAAACGTTCAACGCGGGCAGAGGAGTGATCCGGTCCCTGACCTTCATAACCATGTGGAAGTAAAAGGACAACGCTGCTCTTTTGTGCCCACTTTTGCTCGCCGGTTGTTATGTATTCATCAATGATGGTTTGCGCACCATTGGCGAAGTCACCGAATTGGGCTTCCCACATGGTTAATGCTTCTGGGCGAATCACTGAGTAGCCGTATTCAAATCCCATTGCTGCGTATTCACTAAGCAAGGAATCGTAAACATCTAATTTGGCGCCTGCTTCGTAACAAGTCTTAAGAGGCTTGTATTGCCAACCCGTTTGCTTATCAACAATCACAGCGTGACGGTGACCAAAAGTTCCACGACGGCTATCTTGACCAGCTAATCGGATTACGGTTCCCTCGGTAAGTAGTGAACCAAGTGCAAGCGCTTCACCCATACCCCAATCGATGGCGTCAGTTGAAACCATTTCAGAACGCCTAGCAAGTTGTGGCGCAAGGCGAGGATGAACCGTGAAACCTTCTGGCATGTTTGTCTGACTTGTGACAACACGATCAATAACCTCTCGGCTAATTGCGGTTGGAACTTCCCAAGTTGGAGTTTGTGGCGCCAAAGTTTGCTGACCATGGGAGATAACTTCGGATGCAGATGCGTTGAAATGCTCCGCAGTCTCGGACTTAGTTGCTTGGAAAACACCTTCAAGTTCGTCTTGATAATGCTTAAGGGCTGCTTCGGCCTCTTCTAAAGTTATGTCGCCACGACCAACTAGGGCTTCAGTGTAAAGCTTTCGCACTGAACGCTTCTGGTCGATGATGTCGTACATAAGTGGCTGAGTAAGTGATGGATCATCAGCTTCGTTGTGACCGCGACGTCGGTAGCAAACTAAATCGATTACTACGTCTTTATGGAATGCCTGACGGAAGTCGTAAGCCAATTGCGCTACGCGTACCACTGCTTCCGGATCATCACCGTTGACATGGAATACCGGCGCTTGGATAGTGCGAGCTACGTCTGTGGAGTAAACACTTGTGCGGCTGTATCGAGGAGACGTTGTGAAGCCAACCTGATTGTTAATAACCAGGTGAATCGTTCCGCCAACCCGATAGCCCTGCAATTGACTCATCTGAAGTGTTTCAGCAACTACACCTTGACCGGCAAACGCGGCATCACCGTGCATAAGCAACGGCAAGACGGAGTACTTATCTTTACTGCCTTCTTGAGTTTGGGCAATGATGTCTTGCTTAGCGCGGACAATTCCTTCAAGGACTGGATTAACTGCTTCAAGGTGTGAAGGGTTTGCAGCTAGATAAACCTTGACTTCTTCACCACCGGCAGCCTTGTAAGTGCTCTTAGTTCCAAGGTGATACTTAACGTCGCCTGATCCTTGTACTGACTCTTCGCCGTAGTTGCCTTCGAATTCATTGAAGATTCGGCCGTAACCCTTGCCGGCAATATTTGCCAGAACGTTTAGGCGACCACGGTGCGGCATACCAATGCAAACTTCATCAAGCTCATCTTTAGCTGCTTCGATCAAAATCTGATCAACAAATGGAATGGCACTTTCGCCACCTTCAAGACTGAAGCGCTTTTGTCCTACGTACTTTGTCTGCAAGAAACTTTCAAAGGCTTCCGCTTCATTTAGTTTGCGCAGAATTCGAAGTTGTTCATCGCGATCGACCTTGTCTTGCTTGCGTTCTAGGCGATCCTGAATCCATTTACGTTGCTCAGGATCCTGCAAATGCATGTATTCGATGCCGATGGTGCGGCAGTACGCATCACGCAGAGTTCCCAAAATATCGCGCAGCATGGCAAAAGGTCGGCCACCAAATCCACCTGTGGCAAATTCGCGATCTAGATCCCAAAGTGTCATTCCATGATTTGCAATGTCCAGGTCAGGGTGGGATCGCTGATGGTATTCAAGGGGATCGATGTCAGCCAATAGATGTCCACGAACTCGGAAAGCATGAATCATCTCTTGAACTCGAGCAGTTTTATCTAGATCTGCATCATGAGATGTTGCAAGATCTTGTGCCCAGCGAATTGGCTCATAAGGAATTTGGAGCGCGCGGAAGATGTCATCGTAGAAACCATCAGCGCCAAGAAGCAGTTGATGAACCCGACGTAAGAAATCACCTGATTGCGCACCTTGAATTACTCGGTGATCATAAGTGCTGGTGAAGGTCATGATTTTGCTAACAGCATTTCTAGCCAAGGCATCATCGGAAGCGCCTTGCCATTCAGCTGGGTAATCCATGGCACCCACGCCGATGATTACACCTTGTCCTGGCATCAATCTTGGAACCGAGTGAACTGTGCCAATCGTTCCTGGGTTGGTCAGGCTAGCGGTAGTTCCTTGGAAGTCTTCGACAGCAAGTTTTCCAGCACGCGCCTTGCGAATTACATCTTCGTACCCAGCCCAAAATGCAGCAAAGTCCATGGTGTCGGCGGACTTAATACAAGGAACAAGTAGCTGACGTGAGCCATCTTCCTTAGCCAGGTCAATTGCAAGTCCAAGACCAACTTGTTGGTGACGTGCAATTGCTGGCTTGCCATCAATTGTTGTGTACGAAACATTCATGTCCGGCATTTCGCGCAAAGCACGAACGATTGCAAATCCAATGATGTGAGTGAAGCTAACTTTGCCACCACGGCCGCGGGCTAAGTGG
>JBEION010000231.1:0-2230 GCA_040377565.1 Candidatus Nanopelagicales bacterium
CTATCCCCTACAACTGCAATTGGAATGCTTATTGGTGGCCCAATCCGAATGCTTGGGTTTGGAAATGTCGTTGATACCTCAGTTGGAATAACTCGCTTAATTGGATCTGTGATTTTGGCGATCGTCCTAGTGTTGTTGGTGGTTCGTCCAGCTGGTCGAAGTGCAACGCGTGGTGTGGCACTTTCATTTGTCGCACTCGTAGTCCTTGGACCAGTAGTCCAACCTTGGTATCTATTGTGGTCAATACCTTTGCTTGCGGTAACCGGCCTAAGTCACAAACAAGTTCGCTTGATGGTGCTTGCGATTGCGGCATTTACAATTCACGGAATTGCTAACTCGAGTGCAACTGCTGACACGTTCCTGGAGCTAAGTGATGGCATCGCAATGGTTTTAGCAGGCATAACGCTTGGGCTTGCAATGTTGGCATCAACGGCAGAACGTTCCCTTATTCTGGGTGACAATACCGAACAGGATATGTTGCCAACTTCTGCAGCAGAGATTGAATCAGCACGAGAACGAGAATTGGCGTAACTACTTAACTAGCCTTGGGAAAGTTCTGAAATTCCTGGGAATGATCCAACAGAATCACAAACTATGACTACGGCTGAGCGCTCTTGGCAAGCTAAATCCAAAGCTTCTGCGATTTCTAATGCCGCTTGCGGATCAGTTTTTAACAAGTCTTGCCAGCCAGACCAACCTATGCAGGTATTTTCAACCGATTCGACTCCAGAAATTATGGTTTCAATTAGTTGAGCAAGGGAGCTTCCAACCAACTTTGGATTTGAAGTTTGATTAGCGACAACATCAACAAAGTCTTGGGTCGACTTAACTGCGGAGGTTTCAATCCAGATGCCATTCCAGGCAGCTAAATTTGTCTCGCCTTTGAATCCAGATTCGGTGAAGGTAACTTTCCAGCGCAAAACACCATTAAGTCTCTGAGCTTTGAGCATTGCAGCCAGTAAACCTGGGTTTGGAGCAGCCACGTAATTCCTAACTGAACTTCACACACCTTGTGCAGATGTAACCCTACGCGCCACCAGACGAAATCTCGAATTTTGATCAAATTGCGGGTTGATGATCCAAGGCAAGACTCAATTGCATATAGTTACCTCTGTGTCTAAACGTGATCTTGATGCCGCCGGAATCTTTGATCCAGCCCTGCGCGAATCCTATGAATTGTGTCGCCAGCTAAATGCTGAGCATGGCAAGACTTACTATTTAGCAACACTGCTTCTTCCTCCTGCTAAGCGCCCATACGTTCACGCGCTCTACGGATTTGCCAGGTATGCAGATGAGATCGTGGATGATTTAGCTTCAACGCTCACTGAGTCTCAAAAAGCAGAACAGCTAAAGATTTGGGGCGATGATTTCTTAGCAAAATTCGATACGGGTGAAACCAATGATCCCGTTTGCATTGCAGTGCTAGACACCGTTAGGCGCTGGAGTATTCCCCGAGCTCACTTTGAGGCTTTCTTACATTCCATGACTATGGATCTAACGGTCACTGAGTACCAAACTTACGAAGATCTCTACGAATATGTTTATGGCTCCGCAGCCGTAATTGGGTTACAAATGGTTCCGATTTTGGAACCAACCAGCCAGGATGCATACAAGCATGCGACCGAACTTGGTGTGGCATTTCAGCTGGCAAACTTCATTCGTGATGTAGGTGAAGATTTAGAACGAGGTCGGGTTTATCTGCCACTTGCCGAGCTTGCCCAGTTTGGCGTCACCAGGGCTGACCTAGAAGCTCGAATTGCTACTCCCCAAATCAAGGCAGCCTTAGAGTTTCAAGTTTCGCGAGTACGCCAACTCGAAGAATCTTCTCGAGCTGGGATTGCAATGTTGGGTCAAGCTGCCCAGCCTTGCATCGAAACGGCGCGCATCCTTTACTGCGGAATTGTCGACGCCGTTGAAGGAATTGACTACGAAGTCTTTACTAAACGTGCGACGGTTTCACTGACCCGACGACTGCAAGTGGCAATTCCTGCATACTTCCAAGCCCGAAAGTTATGGAACCGAACTATTTAATTCCGAGAAGGCGATGAACGCTTTTTCTTGGTGGCCCTGCCATTGGCTCACGTTGTACGCCCTTCTTGCCAAGCCATATCCAAATGATTAACGACAGCACTACGAGGCTAAACCCGAAGAGTAAATCCTCAATTGGAGCGTAAATTAGTCTCCCATCACCGATAAACGTCGGCGGTTCATTTTGTGGTGTGGTTGAACC
>JBEION010000141.1:0-3363 GCA_040377565.1 Candidatus Nanopelagicales bacterium
CCAGGCGACAAGATTGCGTTTATCGAGATCGGTGCTCAGGCTGCTGGTCGCGTAGGATTCACAACTACTTCGTAATTTTTTGGGATGTGTTAGGACGCGAGTCCTAATTTGATTGCGCCTATTGCGCAATCAACATAAAAACAGTATCTATTTGGGATGTATTAGGACGCAAGTCCTAATACATCCATTCTTTTTGCATGGCCAACTGTTAATCGATGAACCATCGCTGTTAGCTCAGTCGCAGTCATTGCGGTTTCACCAGCAGGTGGACGCAAGAAAAGTTCTTGAAGTGCCGGACGAGAGCCAGCAACCAATGTTGCTTGGCTAATCATTTCGCCCATGAGGCGTCTTCCCCACAGCGCTAATCGGCCGGCAACCTTTGGGTCTTGTTCAATTGCGGTACGAATTCGCTCAACTGCAAATTCTGCGTGACCAACATCGGATAAAACTTCCGTTACAAGCTTTGCAGTTTCCGAATCCATGTGAGATGAAATCTCGCTATAGAAATCATTTGCAATGCCATCGCCCACGTAAGCCTTAAGCAGACCTTCTAGCCAATCGCGTGGAGTAAGTGTGTTGTGAAATTGATTCAATGCTGAGACAAACGGTTGCATCGCTGCAATTGGATCAGATCCCAGTGAAGTTAAATGCGCTGAAATCTGTTCAAAGTGCGCGAACTCAGCAGCCGCCATTTGTGCCAGTGCGGCCTTATCTTCCAAAGTAGGTGCCAAGCTCGCATCTGCAGCAGTGCGCTCAAAAGCCACTAACTCGCCATATGCGAGAACACCCAATAGGTCAATAACAGCAGGACTAGTCACAACGCTTAAGGGTAGGCGATAAACGGGTACAATTGAAGTCGGCCACGAAAATGTACGTGTTTGCCGTATATCTACCAGGAGTTTTCTCATCGCTAGTTTTGCCGATCTCGGCGTTCCCCAAGACATCTGCTCGGCATTAGCCAGCAAGGGCATCATCGATGCCTTCCCAATTCAAGAAATGACTTTGCCCCTAGCCATGTCGGGCCAGGACTTAATTGGTCAAGCCAAGACCGGCACTGGAAAAACTCTAGGTTTTGGAATTCCACTTTTAACTCAGGTCATCAGCCCAACCAATCCCGAATGGGCAGAATTCAAGAACGCTGGAAAGCCACAAGGCTTGGTAATTGTTCCAACTCGCGAATTAGCTATCCAAGTAGCCGATGATTTAGAAACTGCCGGAAGGAACATGGGCGCTCGCGTTCTAAGTCTTTACGGTGGCAAGGCATACGAGCCACAAGTTGAAGCGCTTAAAAATGGCGTTGAAGTTATCGCTGGTACTCCAGGCCGCTTAATCGACATGATTAAACAAGGTCACTTGGACTTAAGCGCAATCAAAGTCTTAGTGCTCGATGAAGCTGACGAAATGTTAGACATGGGTTTCTTGCCTGATGTTGAAACTCTGGTTAGTAAAACTCCAGCTAGCCGACAGACCATGTTGTTCTCGGCAACTATGCCAGGACAAATTGTTGCACTCGCTCGTCGTTACATGACACAGCCAACTCACATTCGGGCATCTGATCCAACTAGTGATTCTTCAACCGTTGATGCAATCGAACAGCACGTATGGCGTTGTCATCAAATGGATAAGCCAGAACTTGTTGCTCGCGTTTTGCAAGCAGAAGGTCGCGGACTAACTATGATTTTCTGCCGCACTAAGCGCGTTGCGGGAAATCTTGCAGAGGATCTTGCTAATCGTGGATTTGCTTCGGCTGCAGTGCACGGCGATCTTGGTCAAGGTGCTCGCGAACAAGCTTTGCGTGCCTTCCGATCTGGAAAAGTCGATGTGTTAGTTGCAACTGACGTTGCAGCTCGAGGTATTGACGTTGCTGATGTAACTCACGTAATCAATTACGAATGTCCTGACGATGAAAAGACTTACTTGCACCGCGTTGGCCGTACTGGTCGTGCAGGTGCATCAGGTGTTGCCATCACACTTGTTGACTGGCAAGACATTAATCGCTGGCAAATGATTAACCGGATGCTTGGTATGGACTTCAACGAACCTGTTGAGACTTACTCATCAAGCGACCATGTCTATGAAGGCCTTGGTATTCCAAAGGGAACAACCGGCGAACTACCTGGTTCAGCGCGTACTCGTGAAGGTCTAGCCGGTGAAAAACTTGAAGACCTTGGTGAGACTGGCGCAAACAAGGGCCGACGTTCTGGAACTGGAAAACCAGCGACTGGTAAATCCGGATCCGGCACTAAATCAAATAGCAGCAACCGAAATTCAGCGTCAAAGCCTCGTTTGACAAGTTCAGGTGATTCTTCGACAAAGGCAACAGCCGAAAAAGCTCCAGCAAAAGAACGCACCCCACGGCAACGCAGCCGTACTCGCGGAACTCAAAAAGACGCTTAGTTAAAGGCTTTAACTTGCTGCCAAGTTTCACTTAACTTGGCTTCCAAGTAATCGTTTGCAGCTTGCATACTTAAGCCTTCAATGTCACTAGCCATAACTGGTGTTCCAAATAGTAAATGGATAGTTGGCCTGCGAAAAACTCTGGAAAGCGCTTGCAAAATACTTCTTTCAACTGATCCGGTGCCAAGTTTTCTAGTGTCGTGATGCGCAATCGGCAGGATTGGCATTTCCACAGATTTTGCCATTGCAGTTGCACCTGGTCGCCAAGGTCTTGGTGACGCTTCCGCATTGATTTGCACATCACCTTCGGGATACATCAATACGCATTCATTGTTTTTCAGTGCAGTTCGAGCTGCACGATATGCACTTTTACCATCATGTTGGTCCGTAGGAATGATTCCGCTGCCGGTAACGATTTGCTTGGCAAGCGGGAAGTTCCACATGTCCGATGTTCCAACCGGTCGTAGGTGTCGGCGATGCTTGCAACTTCCCTTGCATGGACCGTCAACTGTGTAGCCAAGTTTGTGCAAGGTGCCAACGACAACAACTACGTCCACCACAGTCGTATGGTTAACCACAATCATTGCTGGACCAGGTGAATTCAGTGCAATTAAGTTCGCTTCTCCGTGAACTTGAATTTTTGTAAGTCGGCGCGACAGAAAGTATAGAAATGTTCCTGGTTGACCGCGCATTTCTTAATTCTACTTCAAGACTTAAAAGCAGAATTAAGCAACAGGTTGCGCACCAGTGATCTCCACAAGTGAGCCACACATAAATGCAGCCTCTTCCGAAGCCAAGAATGCAACTAGAGCCGCAACTTCATCCGGGCGACCAACTCGACCAAATGGAACTAGTGCATCAAGATCAGCAATGGTTCGTCCGGATCGCTTAGCGCCAGCTTCAAGCATTGGCGTATGAATTTCACCTGGGCAAACTGCATTTACTCGCACGTTATGCGGAGCGTAA
>JBEION010000240.1:0-2166 GCA_040377565.1 Candidatus Nanopelagicales bacterium
ACGTGGCATAGCTTTTTCCAGCGTCTGCATATCGGCCAAAATTAGTTCGGTATTAATGGTTTCAATGTCATCTTTGGGTGAGATCGCGCCATCGACGTGAACTACATCTGGATCTTTGAATGCTCGAATCACTTGGCAAATAGCTTCAGATTCGCGGATGTTTGCCAAGAACTTATTTCCTAGTCCTTCGCCTTCACTTGCGCCGCGAACAATTCCAGCAATATCTACGAAAGTTACTGTGGCTGGCAGAATGCGTTCTGAGCCAAAGATCTTCGCCAAAATTGGCAAGCGTGCATCTGGAACTTCAACTACGCCTGTGTTTGGTTCAATCGTGGCGAACGGATAATTAGCCGCCAGCACATTATTTTTCGTTAATGCATTAAAAAGAGTCGACTTTCCGACATTGGGTAATCCGACGATTCCGATAGTTAGGGCCACGGCACATAAGCGTAGCCGTATTTCAACCTTCCCCCGGACTCGGGCTTCACCCGATACGTTTATTCCATGGCAAACACAACAATCGAGCCAGTAGATAGCGCCCCAGCCCAAATCGGTTGGACTTATCCAGGCGTCATTATTTTGACGAGCGCGGCCATGATGGTTGTAATGGCGCTAGACATTATCTTTACTGGTGACATCGGAATTATTTCGAATATTGGGCTAGTGATAGTTGGCCTAGTTGGCGCTATAAATGTGCGAACTGCAGATTATCAAGCAGCAATTTGGGTAGCCCCGATTGCCTGGGTAATTGCCCTACTAACGACTGGTCAACTAGCGCCCATGCGCGGAGGATCATTTTTTCGCGAACAAGTTTTGCATCTTGCTTATGGGCTTGCGATGCACGCTTGGTGGATTCTCGGCGCTACTGCGCTAAGTGCCAGCGTTGCAATCTTTAGGCGCGGCCGGCAGCCTTAATGTCTCGACGTAGTTCGGGCGGAAGCGCAAAGATTAAGTGCTCTTCGATAGTTTCAACTTCTTCGACATCGGTGTAACCACGTTCGGCTAACCAAGCAAGAACACTGTTCACCAAAATCTCCGGAACTGATGCACCGCTGGTAAGCCCAACTGTGTTGACACCTTCCATCCACGCCTCATCTATCTCACCAGCAAAATCAACTCGGTATGCTGCACGAGCGCCAGCCTCCAATGCCACGTCAACTAGTCGCACAGTATTTGAAGAGTTTGCCGATCCAACTACCAGCATGACGTCGCAAGCTAAAGAAATTTCCTTGACGGCTTTTTGGCGATTTTGGGTGGCATAGCAAATGTCATCACTTGGTGGATCAAGTAAGTTCGGAAACTTTGCCCGCAATAAATCAACGGTCTCTAAAGTTTCATCAACTGAAAGTGTGGTTTGGGAAAGCCAAGCTACTGGTCGACTTGGATCAATCTCGATTTCCTGGACATGTGCTGGGCCGTCCACCAAAGTCATGTTCTCTGGTGCTTCGCCCATTGTGCCTTCGACTTCTTCGTGGCCTTCGTGACCAATGAAAAGAATTTGATAATCATCAGAAGCAAAGCGACGTGCCTCAGAGTGAACTTTTGTAACCAATGGGCAAGTTGCATCAATTGTTTTTAAGTTTCGCTGGGCTGCTTCGTCGTGTACCGCCGGCGAAACTCCGTGAGCGCTAAAGACGACAGTTGCGCCTTCGGGAACTTCGTCAGTTTCATTTACGAAAATGGCACCCTTGGCTTCAAGTTCGGTAACTACATACTTGTTGTGAACAATTTCCTTGCGGACATAAATTGGTGCGCCATGGACGGTCAAGGCTTTTTCAACAGTGACTACAGCTCGATCGACACCAGCACAATATCCACGAGGTTTTGCCAGCAGGACTTTTTTCTTAGTTTCACTCACTCTCCTATCGTAAGCCCGCGCCTCCCCTCTCGCTTTCTGGCATTAGGCACAATAGATCCATGGACCAGACAGAACCAGCAAAGCCCGGACTCGATCCAGAGACCCCGCTGGCTGTCCATTCAGTTAGCACCATGATTGGTGAATATATTGGTCGTCTTGGAACTATTTGGATTGAAGGCCAGCTAGCCGAAGTTAACCCAAGGAAAGGTCTAACTTATCTATCACTTCGCGATACTGATCGCGATGTTTCATTGTCACTTTACGTAGCCTCTGGCGTTATGGATTCACTTGCCACCACGGTTGAACAA
>JBEION010000175.1:0-2846 GCA_040377565.1 Candidatus Nanopelagicales bacterium
GTTGAGCTTGTTTGATTGCTTCCTTTGTTGACATGCCGCCAACGCCTGCCAAAACCGGAACTCGACCATGTACTTGCTTCACGATGGTGTCAATAACAGTTTGTCGCTCTTCAAAGTTCAACGCATAGGCCTCGCCTGTCGTACCAGCGGCGACGATTCCCGAAATGCCATTGGCAATCATCACTTCTGCAATGTGCGCGATTGATTTGGTATCAACTACTCCATTGCTATCAAATGGTGTAACTAACGGAACGTGAACGCCACTGAGATCCATGGTCTCTCCTTGTTTGAACTCTTAACCTTGTACTCTGAATTGTGCAGTCTCCAATCTATCCGCAACCTGGCACGGTTTCGGAACACCCTCACATTCGGACATTTCATGCCCGGCACGGACGGATGTCGGCAAGTCGGGAACGAACCCTGCGCGAACTGCTGCCAAATTTTGAGATTTCTGGTCTAGAGCGCCCAATCGATCTGGCTAAAGTTTTCAATCGAGAAATGGTAATTGTGGACTTTGGGTCGGGAATGGGACTTCATGCGCTTTCCTTAGCAAGTTCATCGCCAGATGTCGGTGTGCTAGCCATTGATGTGCATACTGTCGGATTGCTAGCTATTGCTGAAACCGCTTCGGAACAGAAGTTGTCTAATCTTCGGACACATCATGGTGACGGCATGGATGTTTTTACGGATTGGTTGATACCTGATTCTATAACTGAAGTGCATGTTCTGTTTCCAGATCCATGGCCGAAAGCTAGACACCATAAACGTCGTTTAATTAGCCAACTCTTTTTAGACCAAGTCTTTGCATTGCTCAAGCCTGGTGGTCGACTGGTTTTTGTCACGGATGATGAATCATATTTCGAATCTGCCTTAGCAACTATCGCGGCACATAAGTTCCGGGTAATTCAGAGTGATTGGGACATTCCTATGACCACTTACCACCAGCGAGCTGTGCGACTAGGTCATAAGATTTCGCAACTAAGTGCCTACAAGAGCTAGGACTTTGCCAGAACACCTTCGATAGCGTGCAAAATGTCATTCCAGTTAGACGCAAAGCCTGGATGCAAATCAAGTTCGGATACTTTAGAAAACTCAATCCACTCAGCTAGTTCTGCTTCTTCATTGACTTGAAAGGCAATGTCGCGTGAAGTGATCGCTATTACGGTGTGATAACTCCAGTCATCGTGATCTGCCCAGATGTTGTCGTGCACAACCTTTACTGAATCAGGGTGGATGGCTAACTCTTCCGACATTTCCCTAAGCGCAGATTCGATCGGGGTTTCATGCGAGTCTCGGGCGCCGCCGGGAATTCCCCACACTCGCCCACCGTGCGTCCATTCCGCACGAAGTTGCATCAAGATCGAACGTGTTTCTGGATCCAGAAGTACAACGCCGGCAGCGCCATACTTACCCCAGTGTCGGGAGCCGCACTTGCAATCAACCCAGCCGTCACCATCACGTTCTGCCATGTAAAACTTAAATCCTTAAGAAAGTGCGCCGGCGTGAGCCAGAGCTAGTTGAACTAATAAGTCTTGACCGCCAGTCATCTCAGCGCGCACGTTCTGGGAAATTGCTTCAGCAGGTGTGAGCCAAACTAAATCCAAAGCGTCTTGGCTGGGAGCACAGTCACCTTTAACTGGTACTACATAGACCAATGAGACTGCATGTTGGCGTGGATCATGGAACCCAGATACATCTGGATCAGGAAAGTACTCAGCAACCGTAAATGGCGCAGGGTTAGTTGGAATCTGTGGCAGAGCTACCCCACCAAGATCCTTTTCGATATGGCGTAATAGTGCATCTCGAATTCGCTCACCGTATAAGACTCGGCCAGAAATGACGGCTCTACTTATGGATCCGTCTGGGCGGCCACGCAACAACAATCCGATTTTCGTAACTCGACCAGCATCGTCAACTCGAACTGGGATGGCATCCACATAAACAATTGGCAAACGTTCGCGAATTTGCTCGAGGTCCTCTGCAGTTAACCACGCAGATTGCACATCGGTAATGTCAGTCACGTCTTCATTATGTCAATGCTCGTGCCTTAATGCCCAGTTATTCGAATTACCCCTTGGCTCTGCGCCCACGACTCGGCTGCTTGCCTTGGGCGTGCCATCTTTGGTCCCCGTATTCAACATCTAGCGCAATGCCAAAAGCCTCTGACATTAGCGAGCTTGTTACGACCTCAGAAACAGCGCCCCGGGCCGAAACTTGGCCAGACTTTAGCAACAAGGCATGCGTGAAATTAGGTGGAATCTCTTCAACGTGGTGAGTGACTAAAACCAAACTTGGAGAATTTTCATCCCCGGCCAATTGCGCAAGTCTAGAAACTAAATCCTCTCGTCCGCCTACATCAAGACCAGCGGCTGGTTCATCCAGAATCAAAAGTTCCGGATCACACATCAAAGCTCTTGCGATCTGAACCCGCTTTCGCTCTCCTTCGGACAAATTGCCAAGTCTTCTGCTTGCAAAGTTTGTCAATCCCCAATCTGCCATTAATTCATGTGCGCGATCGCGATCGACTTGTTCGTATCGCTCGCGCCAGCGACCGGAGATTCCGTACGCGGATGTGAGAATGCTGTCGAGCACAGTTTCTTGTGGCGGCAGGAGGGCTACAACTGCAGCACTGGATATTCCAACAAGCGTTCTTAGTTCTCGGACATCAGTTCGACCTAATTCATAACCTAGGACTTTCGCAGCACCTGTCGTTGGATGCATGAATCCAGAACAAATCTGCATTAAGGAGGTTTCACCTGCGCCGTTGGATCCCATAACAACCCAGCGCTCACCGGCTGTAACTTGCCAGGTGACATGACTTAGGATCTCTGTTGACCCACGTCGGA
>JBEION010000122.1:0-3768 GCA_040377565.1 Candidatus Nanopelagicales bacterium
AGAGGCCAGGACTTTTGCAATTCGAGAAGTTTCCCTTGAGATTCAATCAACCAGGGGCACTTTAGAAAACTTTGTGGCAACAAGTTCGCGCAACAAGGATATTGATATTGAAATAAACCAACTAAACGAAACGCTAGATGAAGTCGAGAACCGAATCGGGAAAATTTCGAATCGCTTCCCAGATTTGGTGCGAATCCCAAGGATTAGTTCAAGATCAAACTCCACACTTTCTTTCGTAATCAATGCCAGTACTAAAAAGAATGATGTGCTGCCTGGATTGATTTCAATCTTTGCTTTTTTTGGATTTAGTAGTTGGCTTAGTTACTTCTTAACTGATGCCTACGCATTTTTTTGGGGAATCGTTTTAAGCATCTCAAGTTTCGTAATTTTTTGGGCTTATGAGAATTACGTAGTGACAAAAGTAACCAGCCTGCCCGTTTTAATCCGAGTACTTATCTACGAAGCAATTGTGATTTCCTATTTGTTTTTCTGGCTTTTAATCCTCGGGTATTTCGCAGGCGACGATTCGGGTTCCTATAGCGCAGCTCTGGCTTATGCGGCAATCCCATTTATCTTCTTCAATGGCGGAGCAGTTATTGGAGGAATTGTGACATTGTCACAAGAGCATCGTGAAAACCTCACCGCAAAGGCAGCGACCTTGCGCAAAGATATGGCAGATCTTGAACAGATAAGAAGCGATGAAGACAAAGTCTGGAAGTCCCTATTCGTTGGTGACATTGCGCTATCACCAACGACTGCAAGTGTGATTTTGCGTGATGCGACATTGACTAAGGATCAGGAACGCGTAGCAGCAGCCATTCCAAATGTGCATGCGCTTTGGAAATCGGTGCTAGATAAGTTGCCGACTTTGGCCTAAGTGCTTGGGAATGCGCACGGCATAAAAGATGGCAGACTAGAGACATGTCGCGCGCATACTTAAACAAAGAGCCTCATGAAGTGGCTGCAATGTTTGATGCTGTCGCAAAAAAATATGACATTACAAATGACGTTCTGAGCTTGGGCCAGACTCGTACCTGGCGCAAAGCTGTGGTTGCTGCTGTAGCACCAACAGTTGGCGAAGAAATTTTGGATTTAGCTGCTGGAACTGGAACGAGTACGCAGCCGTTTTATGAAGCCGGAGCCAATCCGACTGCCTGTGATTTCAGTGCCGGAATGATTGAGGTTGGCCGCAGCCAATTCCCACACTTAACTTTTGTTCAAGGCGATGCCATGAACTTGCCATTTGCCGACGAATCCTTCGATGCCGTGACAATTTCATTTGGACTGCGAAATGTTCAGGATCCCAAAAAGGCGCTTGCTGAAATGGCCAGAGTCACCAAGCCAGGCGGCCGCCTAGTAGTTTGCGAATTCAGCCATCCAACTTGGTCGCCATTTCGCACGGTCTATATGGAATACCTAATGAAGGCGCTGCCCGCGGTAGCCAACAAGATGTCGAGCAATCCAGATGCCTATGTTTACTTGGCCGAATCGATTCGGGCCTGGCCTAATCAGGATGAACTGAGCAAAGTGATTTTGGCATCAGGCTGGAAAACCTGCGAATATCGCGATTTAACTGGCGGAATTGTTGCCCTGCACCGAGCAACCAAATAGTCACCTGAATTAGCGATCGGCTAGTAAGCCAGGACCCAAAAGTGACCCATTAACCCCCGGCAAATAAACTAAGGGCGCATTAGTGAATTAATTCACAAACGCACAAATGCTGAATTTTCAAGGGGCTTTTCGGCTCTAGGATTGACTAGCGCAAGCGAAAGGTGGCCTAACCGTGGGACAGGGAAATGTGTACCTACCCATTTTCTTCTTAGGTCTTTTGGCATTTGGTTTTGCTGCCTTCTCTGTTGCTGCTGCTTCGTTTACCGGACCAAAAAGATACAACCGCGCCAAAGTCGATGCGTACGAATGTGGAATCCAGCCAGCTCAAGCCCAGCTTGGTGGCGGACGCTTCCCAGTCAAGTACTACATCACCGCAATGCTCTTCATTATTTTTGACATCGAAATAGTTTTTCTCTACCCATGGGCAGTTACCTTCGATGCGCTTGGTTTGTTTGGATTAATTGAAATGATCATTTTCATTCTCACAGTTCTAGTTGCGTACGCATTTGTTTGGCGTCGCGGTGGACTTGAGTGGGATTAAGAATTTTTAGAGGTTAGAGGAAAAAATGGGACTAGAAGAGAAACTGCCAAGTGGTGTTTTACTCACCACGGTCGAAGGCTTAGCTGGCTATGCCCGCAAGAACTCTCTTTGGCCAGCAACATTTGGTCTTGCCTGCTGCGCCATTGAAATGATGGCGTCTGGCGCAGGACGATATGACTTAGCTCGCTTTGGTATGGAAGTTTTCCGCGCTTCACCTCGCCAAGCTGACTTGATGATTGTGGCTGGTCGCGTTAGCCAGAAGATGGCTCCAGTACTTCGTCAGATTTACGATCAAATGCCAGAGCCAAAGTGGGTACTTGCCATGGGTGCCTGTGCATCCTCAGGTGGCATGTTCAATAACTATGCAATTGTGCAAGGTGTCGATCACGTAGTACCAGTTGATATTTACCTGCCGGGTTGCCCACCTCGCCCAGAAATGCTTATCGATGCCTTACTAAAACTTCACGAACAAATCGGCGACACCAAGTTGGGATCAAACCGCAAACGTGAAATCGTTGAACTTGAAAAAGAAGCACTACTTGCAACTCCAGTAACTGCGCAGCGAGGTTTACTGCGATGAGCAATGAAGTAGTACACAACGGTCAGCCGTTGCTTGAAGTAACAAGTGCCAGCCAAGGAATGTTTGGCGCTTCTGGCTCTGGTGACACATCGGGCTTTGGCGGACTTGCAACTGTGGTACCGGTTCCAGCTCCATCTGAACGCCCATACGGAAGTTACTTTGATGTACTTGCTGACGAACTAATTGCAGCGCTTCCAGATTTTGATTCATCTTGGGATAAGGCAATTGAAAAAGTAGTTGTAGATCATGATGAGCTAACACTTCATGTACGTCCAAGTGAATTAGTTGCGATTGCTAAAACTCTTCGCGATGAACCAGGTCTGCGCTTTGAACTTTGCCTTGGCGTTAGCGGCGTTCACTATCCAGAATATAAAGATCGTGAGTTACATGCGGTTTACCATTTCCGCTCGATAACCCACAATCGCAGAATTCGACTTGAAGTTTCCGTACCAGATGCCAATCCACACATTCCTTCGATCATGTCGGTTTACCCAACCAACGACTGGCATGAACGCGAAGCATATGACTTCTTTGGAATTATTTTTGATGGTCATCCACACTTGATTCGCATCATGATGCCGGACGATTGGCAGGGACATCCCCAGCGCAAGGACTATCCACTTGGTGGCGTTCCAGTTGAATACAAGGGCGCAACTATTCCACCTCCAGATGTTCGGAGGTCTTACAGCTAATGTCTGATACTTACTCACCTAATTACGAAACAACTGAAGGTCGCGTCCATACCGTTATGGGTCAAGACTGGGATTCAGTTCTTGGTGCTGCCGAAGGCGAATACGAACGCATTGTTGTAAACATGGGTCCACAGCATCCATCAACTCACGGCGTATTGCGTTTGATTTTGGAACTTGAAGGCGAATCCGTAACTGAAGCTCGTTGTGGAATCGGCTACCTACATACCGGTATCGAAAAGAATCTTGAATACCGCACTTGGACCCAAGGCGTAACTTTCGTTACTCGCATGGATTACTTGTCACCATTCTTTAATGAGACTGCATACTGCTTAGGCGTCGAAAAA
>JBEION010000051.1:0-6062 GCA_040377565.1 Candidatus Nanopelagicales bacterium
CGCACATCGAATTAGGTGAACGTAATGTCCTAGTTACCTTGGGTGCGTTGCTGGCTGATGTGCCACACACTAGGCCGATACCTGTTAGTGGAACGACGTCGAACAAGAAGTTACAAGACATATCTGGTTTTGAATCATCGAAGTATGAAGGCCCAACCGGAATCCTGGGCATACTTCAATCTGAGTTTGAAGTGCAAGGCATCCCATCAGTCGCACTTTGGGCTGCGCTTCCCCACTACGTCGCTTCCCCACCGTGCCCTAAGGCGACGCTGGCTCTAATTCGTGGCTTAGAAGATTTGCTTGACACCGCTATTCCAGTTGTTGAATTAGTCGAAGAAGCCAGAGCTTGGCAACTTGGAGTCGAGGAACTGTCGACAGATGACGAGGAAATTTCTGAGTATGTTCGCGCCCTCGAGGAAACGCAGGACACCGCCGAACTACCCGAAGCAACTGGCGAAGCGATTGCTAAGGAATTTGAGCGCTACTTAAGACGTCGCGAGAACTAATTCTTTAACCGCTGATTCTGCTCACCAGAAGCATGGGCAGCCAGTTGCCTCGTAGACTTAAACCATGCAGCCGTGGCGTGAAGTTTCCGTTCCAGCGCTGAATTTAGGTTCATCAGACTTTCAGGTGTTTGATTCAAGTTCGCAAAGTCTCAAGTTGGCATCGACATCCAAGGACGCAAATCTCTACGTCTGCGGAATTACTCCATACGATGCAACACACATGGGTCATGCCGCAACTTACGTAGCTTTTGATACTTTGCACAGATTCTGGCTAGCAACCGGTACCAAAGTGAACTACACCCAGAACATCACAGATATCGATGATCCGTTGTTAGAGCGCGCAAAGTTAACTGGTCGAGCTTGGCAAGAAATTGCAGTTGAACAAGTTGATCTCTTTAAAGCAGACATGGAAGCACTTCGCGTGATTCCGCCACAGAACTATGTTGGTGTTGTTGAAGCAATCGAGATGATTGAACAAAGCGCAGTCAAGCTCAAGGAACTTGGTGTGGCTTACCAAGTAGATGCTGATTTGTATTTTGATATGACGCATACAGACTTGCTTGGAGAAATCTGTCACTTATCTGAAGCGGAAATGCTGGAAATCTTTGCGCAACGTGGTGGAGATCCAGATCGCCCAGGTAAGCGCAATCCATTTGATGCCTTGCTATGGCGTGGACAGTCAGGCGACGATCCATCCTGGCCATCAACACTCGGTCCAGGTAGACCTGGTTGGCACATTGAATGCTCCGCAATCGCAACGCACTATTTAGGCTCTCAAATCACAGTGCAAGGTGGTGGAAGCGATCTTAAATTCCCACACCACGAGATGAGCGCTGCGCACGCAGAGTCGCTCACCGGAGTTAAGCCATTTGCACAGACATTCATGCACGCCGGCATGGTCTCGCTTGATGGCGAGAAGATGAGTAAGTCATTAGGCAACCTGGTCTTTGTTTCCAAACTTAGACAACAAGGTGTCGATCCCATGGCCATTCGTCTGGTGCTGCTTTCTCACCATTATCGAAGTGATTGGGAATGGTTTGATAGTGAACTTGAAGACGCCCAAACCCGGTTAGCAAACTGGCGAACTGCGCTAAGTCATCCCACAGGAGCAACCAGCCCGGTTTCGGAAATGGTGAAAGTGATGCTCAATGATCTTGACACTCCAAGCGCACTTAAAGCTCTCGATGTTTGGGCAGCAGAAACCTTGGCGGGTGCGCAACTGGATGCAACGAGTGAAGTAGCTGTAGCCATTGATGCAATCCTCGGAATCATCTAGTTAGCTTTCTCGCTATGGAAAATTTCACAGTCATTGGACAGATGGTCAATGCCTCAAACTCCACACTTGTAGTTGAATCTGATGGCAATCGATTTATCTACAAACCACGTTCTGGGGAACGTCCGCTTTGGGATTTTCCTGACCACACCCTTCACTTGCGCGAACGGGCTGCCTATTTAGTTAGTGAAATGCTTGGCTGGAATGTAGTTCCCGAAACCACAATCAATGAAGGCCCATATGGAATCGGCTCATTCCAAAAGTGGATTGATGCGGAGCCAACGACAGTAGACATTTTTCCACCTAATACCGTTCCTGATGGCTGGTTGACAATCATCACAGGAATTGACGAAGAAGGACACCAAGTCACCCTGGCTCATGAAGACTCAGAACGATTGATGCAGATTGCAGTTTTCGACGCTTTGGTTAACAACGCCGATCGAAAAGCTGGTCACTTATTAACCGACAAAACTGGCAATACTTACGGGATTGATCATGGAGTCACCTTTAACTCTGAAGACAAATTGCGTACTGTGCTTTGGGGCTGGATCGGTCAGCGAATTTCTGACGATCAACTAGCAGATCTAAAAATGCTTAAATCCCAGATATCCGGGAGTGAATTGGAAGAACTATTGACGGTCGATGAGATTGAGGCTCTCCACGAGCGTCTCGACTTCTTGTTGACTCAGCAAACTATGCCGAGTCCTAGTCCAAATTGGCCGGCTGTCCCCTGGCCAGTTTTCTAACTAAAGCTAACCGCGCCTTAGGTATCCGTTAGCTCTTGGGCAAATGTGACCCTGTTGGTCAAGTGGCTCGGTGCACAGTGGACATGGCGGACGTCCTGCTGAAACAACTGCAAATGCCCTGGTGCAAAACGCAGTAGCTAGCGAACCAGTTAATCGCACTCGCAAAACGTCTGGTCCAAAATCTGAATCTTCTTCTAAATCTGGAACGTCTTCGAAGTTTTCAGAGGATGCATGTGCCTCGATTACTACTTGTTGGCTTTCGGTATTCCAACCCAGAGCTAAGGTGCCTACTCGGAACTCTTCCTGAATCGGATTATCAAGTGGCTCTAAGTCAGCTGGCCCGAAATATGTAACGTCAATACCTTCAGCCCGAGCAACTTGATCTAAAAGTTCAGTTAGTCGATCTGCCAACAAAGCAACTTGTTGCTTTTCAAGAGAGACGCTGACAATTCGTTGATCAGTTCTGGCCTGCAGGAAAAATGTGCGTTCTCCTGGCACTCCTACCGTTCCGGTTACAAAGCGTTGTGGGTTATCGAAAGTGTGAACAATTCGCGCCATCGTTAATCCTTTCCGCTTTCGCCACCGAGAGTTGGAGTTTTCATAGCTTCAGCATTCAATTTTGAGAGCCATTCGCTTCCAGTGTCATTCAACTTAGATACTGCTGAGCCGTTTTCAGAGTAGTGAATCACGCTAACTGAAGCAGGCTCGATCAGAAGCGATTGAAACTTGCGAAGCGGTAACCCCATGGCATCGGCGCAAATCGCTTTGATGATGTCACCATGACTGATTGCAGCCCACACCACATTGTCACCATGTTCACTACTGAGCTTGGCATCCCATTCTCTGGCGGCCAGACAAGCGCGACTGGACATATCATTCATGGATTCGCCATTTGGAAAAATCATTTCATCAGGCCGTTGCTGAACGATTGGCCACAGTTCATTAACTGAAAGTTCGCTTAGCTTTGCGCCCTGCCAATCACCGTAATCACATTCCAATAACCGGTCTTCAAGCGCAACCTCTACATCTTTAGCAAAGAGAATCGATGCCGTCTCGAGGGTTCGTTCCAATGGACTCGAAACAACTTGGGCGATTTTGACGGCTTCTAATCGCTTAGCCAACGACTCAGTAGTCGTTCGACCAACTTCGTCGAGAACTACACCTGGCGTGCGTCCAGCCAGGACGCCGTTGGCATTGGCGTCGGTCCGACCATGTCTGATCAGTAGCAAAGTTCCCATGGGTCAACACTATTGGGAAATATCGTCCTACTAGGTGGCAGAAAGTACGCCGTTAGCGAGCAAAACCATCAAAAGCGTGCCTAGTGCGATCCGATAGATCACGAACGGCAAGAACGTGCGAGTCTGCAGATACTTCATCAAACTAGCAATCACGAAATAACCAACGACGAAGGCAACTATCGTTGCCACGATTGTGGCTGGCCAATTCACAAAGCTATCCGATGAAATGTCCCCTGCAGTTAATGCTGCAGAAGCAAAAACAGCTGGGATCGCGAGTAGGAACGAGTAGCGAGCTGCTACATCACGCTTGAAGCCCATTGCAAGACCAGCGGTTATGGTTGCACCGCTTCGGGAAACTCCAGGAATCAAAGCTAAAGCTTGTCCGAATCCAAATAAAACCGCATTCTTTGTGTTGATGTCCGTTTCACTCTTTGTGTGCCTGGCATACCGATCAGCTAATCCAAGAAGAATTCCCATAACAATTAATGTCGCGGCAACCAGCCAGAGATTTCTTGCAGTTGTCTCAATTGATGACTTGAATGCAAGTCCAGCGATTCCGATTGGAATTGTGCCAATGATTACATACCAACCCATTTTTGCATCAGGGTTAGCACGCTCAGTCTTGTTAGTAAGACTGGCAAACCAGGCCTTCAGAATCCGCGCGATGTCTTGTCGAAAGTAGATAACAACAGCTAGTTCAGTCCCAACTTGAGTCACTGCCGTAAAAGCAGCACCAGGATCTGGCCAACCCAGAAGTTTAGACACAATCAAAGTGTGAGCAGTTGAAGAGATCGGCAGAAACTCAGTTAGTCCCTGCGAGATGCCTAGGACTATGGCTTGGAGCCACGACAACTGCTCGTCCACGTAATCTCCCAAAAAATCAAGGACACACACGAGTCCTTAAAAACAATCTACGGAACAAACGCTAGCGTGAACCTATGGAACTAAGGTCTTTGGGGAACAGCGGCCTTCTGGTGTCGCAGTATTCCTTAGGAACTATGACCTGGGGTCGTGATACCGATATCCACGAGGCCCGTGACCAGTTCAATTTGTATCACGAAGCTGGCGGTCGCTTCATCGACACGGCTGACGTGTATAGCGATGGTGTTTCCGAGGAAATTGTCGGGGAATTTTGCCGCGAGCAACCAGACGTTTTGATTTCAAGTAAGGCCGGTAGCGTTCGCACCAACCGACGCCGTGATGCGAGTCGTAGTCACTTACTAACTGCCTTGGATGCCTCGCTACGGAGGTTGCGACGAACTCACATTGATGTTTGGCATATCCACGCTTGGGATCCATACACACCGATCGAAGAAACTTTAAGTGCCGCCGAGCACGCAATCGATTCAGGCAAAGTCCGCTACCTGGGTATCTCGAACTATTCAGGCTGGCAACTTACTAGCGCTGCACTTGGCTCTAAGTATCCGATTATCAGTGCACAAATGGAGTACTCACTTTTGCAGCGTGGGATTGAGCGCGAAGTGGTACCTGCTGCCGAAGATCTAGGCGTGGGAATCATGGCTTGGTCTCCCCTAGGTCGCGGTGTCTTGACCGGTAAGTATCGTCACGGCACGCCAGCCGACTCGCGAGCTGCCACTTCACACTTCTCAGCATTTATTACGCCTTACTTAAATGATCGGTCTCGCGCAATAGTCGATGCTGTTTGTACCGCAGCTGAAGGTTTGGGACTTACTCCAATTGATGTGGCACTAGCGTGGACCAGCGCTCGTCGGCAAGTTTCTAGTGCAGTAATCGGTGCTAGAACTGCAGCTCAACTCCGGGTTGTCCTTAACTCAGTGAATGCCCAAATACCACCAGAGATCCACGAAGCACTTGATGAAGTTTCCGCAATCGAGCGTGGTTATCCAGATTTCGGGTGGAATCAATGAGCGCAGTCTGGGAGTTTCGCGAAATCAACTTTCATCGCGGCACAAAGCGTTCTGAAGTTAAGTCCTACCTAACAGCAATGGCCGAAGTGGAGCGCTGGGAACTAGAACGAGTTCGCGTCTACCAAGATGGCAGTCGCTATGTTCGGCTCCGCCGCAAGATCTATCACTTGCAACGAACTGCCTAGCCAAAGCTAGAGACTACGAACGAATCGATCCATTACGCGAGCACCAAACTCTAAACCTGAAGTTGGAACTCTTTCATCGACACCATGGAACATCGCACTGAAATCCAACTCTGGCGGAAGCAGCAACGGCAGGAATCCGTAACAAGTTATCCCTAGCGTGCTAAAAGCTTTGGCATCTGTGCCGCCACTGACTGTGTAAGGAACTGGAGTACCGAACGGATCTTC
>JBEION010000289.1:0-1572 GCA_040377565.1 Candidatus Nanopelagicales bacterium
CCTGGCCGTTGGAGAGCTTGGCACCGGGGAAGGTGCGCCAGGATCGAGTCAACGGCCAGAGGCCAAAGGCAGCAGCAATTTTTGTCACTGTTGACTTGGTTGAGATAGATCGATTTAGAGTCATGGCATTATGTCTTCATCAAGTGAGGCAAAGCCTGGTTCTTGTTCTGCCAAGTACTGATTCCAAGCAACAGTTGCCCAAACCTCAACACGAGTGTCTGCGCCAACTACAACAAGTTCGCGGTCAAGTCCGGCCCACTCACGAAGCGGTGCTGGGATTGTGATGCGGCCTTGTTTGTCAGCTGAATCATCAAAGGCAGAAGAGAAGAAAACTCGGGTGTAGGCACGAACCTTTTCATTGTTCTGGGAACGGGTGCGCAAGCCTTCTGCGTAAACATCAAATTGCTCAGTTGGCCAGATAACGACACATCGCTCTTGACCTTTAGTCATAACAAGGCCATCAGTTAGAGGTTCGCGGAATTTAGCCGGCAGGATCAGGCGGCCTTTTTCGTCCAGTTTCGGGGTGTGGGTACCTAAGAACACCTAAATCACCACCCAAACCAATGGCAACCCTTCCCCAGGTCACCTCGTTGTCCCAGATTACTCCCTTTTGCTCCACTGTCAACCCAATTTAAACACCAAATTTCTCATCTTTAACAAATATTGACCATTTATCCAATGTTTTAAGGGTGGAGGGAAATGGGGTTATTTTTGAAAAACCAGAGTTTTGTGAGTTATCCCCGAGTTTTCGCCTGGATTTAAGCCTTTATAGAGTCAAGTAACTGGGCAAATCTGACCCAGTAGTTACCTGGGAGCTGAAATGACCACCGCAGTGCAAAAGCGAATGCGCGATCTTTCCGGACACAACTACATTGCCAACCAATGCCAACCAAGTTCTGGCGAACTAATCGACTTAATTGATCCCGCTACTGAAGAAGTTGTTGGGCAATACGCACATGCCACTAAAGCCGAGGTTGATGAAGCAGTAGTTGCGGCCAATGCAGCACAAAAGCAATGGTGGGCAATGAGCGCACTAGATCGCGCTAATGCAATGCATGAGGTCGCAGAACGAATGATTGAACTTTCTGTTGAGACCGGCGAATGCCTCACGCGAGAAATGGGGAAACCGTTTCGTGAATCTAACTGGGAAGGTGGCGCGGCAGCATCCTCATTTAGGTACTACGCCGAAATTGCCAGGCATGAGCAAGGTCGCGTAGCTGGACCTGCAATCGCAGGCCAAATTCATATGGTTCTTAAAGAACCAGTTGGCACAGTGGTTTCGATCGTTCCCTACAACTTTCCACTTCTGCTTGCTGGATGGCAAGTTGCAGCCGCACTTGCAGCTGGTAACGCCGTAATCATTAAGCCATCCGAAATTACTTCACTTACTTTGCTTTATTCCATGGCAGCATTTGATCATTTGCCAAGTGGTCTAGTTCAAGTTTTAACTGGTGGTGCTCAAACTGGGCAGGATCTCGTCGGCCATAAAGACACCCATGCAATTGCATTCACTGGAAGTGTTAAAGCAGCGCAAGCTGTTGCTACTACTGCAGCTCTTCAATTCAAACCAGC
>JBEION010000058.1:0-5620 GCA_040377565.1 Candidatus Nanopelagicales bacterium
CACGTGTTCTGGCTTACGCATATCCGCCAGCAGTCCACCATGAATTTTTGGATGTAAAGTTTTTACTCTGCCATCAAGCGACTCAGGAAATCCCGTTACATCTTTAACTTCAGTTACCGGAATCCCAAGAGCTGCAATGTTCGCCGCAGTGCTTCCTGTCGAAACAATCTTTACGCCAGCTTCATGTAGCCCTTGAGCAAGTTCGGTCAGACCTGTTTTGTCATAAACGCTGATAAGCGCGCGGGTAACTTTGCGGGTTTGCGTCATTTCAAAGTCACCTTCCCGTTTGCAATGTCACTTACTGTTGCTACCAACAGTTCGCGTTCGGCCTGCTTGATTCGTTCGTGAAGTGAGACCTCTGTGTCACCTGGCTCAACCTTAACTTTGACCTGGCCAATCACTTCACCCGTATCGACGCCTTTGTCTACAAAGTGAATAGTTGCACCTGTTTGCGAAACACCGGCAGCCAGTGCGTCTCGCACTGCATGAGCTCCTGGAAAATCTGGAAGTAATGCGGGGTGGGTATTGATGATTTTTCCTTGATGAAAACGCAAAACAACTGGACCAAGTATTTTCATAAATCCAGCAGAAACAATCAGCGAAGGCTTTAGTCGACTTAACTCAGTAGCTAAATTCTGATCCCACTTAATTCGATCCTCGAGCAGTGGCACAACGGTTACTGGAATTCCTAGTTCCCGAGCGCGCTCACATGCTGGAACCTCAGCCTCAGAAATGAGACCTACGATTTGAATGCCAATTTGCTCTGCTTGATTTGCTAGGGCGGCAAAAAGTGTGCCTGTGCCCGATGCCAATACAACTACGCGAAAATTCGCCACTAGTTAAGTCTATTTTGTAATTGCTTCTCGATTGAACCAACAGTGCAGAAGTGACATTACGGTCCGCGGAATAACAAGAGTAAGTAGCGCTGAAAGCCCACATACAGCGATCGCGGCAGCTGCGACCTCTGTCGGCGCTGGTCCGACGAACTTCAAATACCCGATACCAAGTGAGCCACTTGATGCTGCTGCTGCAATCCAAACGAAAAGTGAAAGCAAACCAACTGATACCAATAATGTGACAACTTCTCGCCAGCGAACTACGAAGGACAGAGCGATTGCAATCGAGTCGCCTTGGGCTGACCATCTCTCGCGTGGTATCAAAAAATAGATTGCAATACCAATCAGAATTGGCACCAACACAAAATAGGCTGCAAGCGCCGCTGATTCGCTAGGCAAGATCGATAGCAATGGAAAAGCGGGTCGCGCGCCTGGACTGGCATTTTCTGGAGTCACGACACCGCCACCAAGCATGATTCCAGGACCTAACAGATATGACATTGCCCAGACATTTACAGTTGGCAGATATCCGATGCCAAGTAACGTCATAAAGAATCCGTCAATAAATCCTGGTGCCATAAGTGTGGTGACTGCCCGAACTTGTGCCCAGTTCAGAATTAGTGCAACCGAAGTTAGAAGAGATCCTGCAATAAACAAAAGTCCGAAGGAAATCACAGCAGGTCTGATTCCATCGACAATAAGTTTTGGCATTGCATCGGTCAATATCGTTCGCGAAGGTGCGTAACTAATGATGCAAACCGAAGTCACCGCAAGGGCAACAAAGAGAGTGCGCAGAATTGACGAAGTGATGCCGGTGTAGAGATCGTTTGTTGAGCAGATCAATCCAATTAGTCCAGCAAATCCTGAATAGATCAGACTGATTGAAATTGCAATTCGAATAAAATCAATTGCAGTTTTAGGTTGCGAACTCTTGAGTGCCCATTGGGTTGCTTTCCATAAAATCAAAACAGGCACTACCAAAAATCCCCAAGGTAGAACACCGATTGTCGTTGTACCGATTACTAATGGGACTAAATGCATAACCTGCCAGGCAATTCCAGCAGCTCGAAGAACTTGCACTGTTGATTCACTGCCATGGGCTGCAAACAGCCAGGCCGCCATGATGAATCCCAATGTCAAAATGTACCCAATGACAACTGCAACGCCAGCGGCTATCGCACCAGCGATCAATGGTGGGTAGTGATTAATGTGATCTTCCGGCACCGGGCGACGCCATTGACGCTGAGGCGCGCCTACTGGTCGCTTACGAGGAAGGTCATTGGTCACACTTAAAATCGTCCCAGTTCAGCCTAAAAAAAGCTGATTCGACACGAATTAACGACTGGCTAGGACTTCTCGAACAAGTCTGGCTGCTTCACTTGGAGTTTTTCCAACGCGAACGCCTACTGCTTCAAGTGCATCTTTCTTCGCTGCCGCAGTTCCAGATGAACCAGAAACAATTGCCCCGGCGTGACCCATGGTTTTGCCTTCAGGTGCAGTAAAGCCTGCAACGTATCCGATAACCGGCTTGGTCACATTGTCTTTAATGAACGCAGCTGCGCGCTCTTCTGCGTCTCCACCGATTTCACCAATCATGACGATCACTTCAGTTTCTGGATCTGCTTCAAATGCAGCAAGGCAATCGATGTGTGTTGTTCCAATGATTGGATCGCCACCAATTCCTACGCAACTTGAGAAACCAAGATCTCTTAACTCAAACATCATTTGGTAAGTCAGAGTTCCGGACTTACTAACTAGGCCAATGCGTCCCTTTTTGGTTATGTCTCCTGGAATGATTCCGGCATTGGAAAGTCCTGGACTAATCAAGCCTGGGCAGTTTGGCCCAACTAGACGAGTCTTACCGGAGTTTTCGGCGTACTGGAAAAATGCAGCAGTGTCGTGAATTGGAATGCCTTCGGTAATTACTACGCATAGTGGAATAGCCGCATCTACTGCTTCTATTACTGCAGCCTTTGCAAACTTTGGTGGCACGAAAACAACTGACACATTTGCTCCAGTTGCGGCCATTGCTTCACCCACGTTGTTAAAAACTGGAATGCCATCAACTTCTTGGCCACCTTTGCCTGGGGTAACGCCCGCAACAACATTGGTGCCACTGGCCACCATGCGACGGGTGTGCTTAGTTCCTTCCGAACCAGTCATTCCCTGAACTAAAACTTTGCTATCTGCATTAAGAAAAATTGCCATCAGAAGTCCTACTTACCTGCAGCTAGTTGGGCAACGCGACGAGCGGCATCATCCATGGTTTCAACACGTTCAATTAATGCAATTCCTGATTCATCAAGAATTCGACGACCTTCGACTGCGTTGTTGCCATCAATTCGGCAAACAATTGGTTTGGTAATTGGTTCGCCACGTTCGGCAAGCATTCCTACCGCCTGCACAATTCCGTTAGCGACTGCGTCACAGGCAGTGATACCTCCGAAGACGTTTACAAAAACTGCCTTTACTTCTGGATCACCTAAAACGATGTCCAAACCATTAGCCATAACTTGAGCGCTGGCGCCACCACCAATGTCAAGGAAGTTCGCTGGCTTAACGCCACCAAACTCTTCACCTGCGTATGCAACTACGTCCAAGGTGGACATAACAAGTCCGGCGCCGTTGCCGATAATTCCGACTTCGCCTTGAAGTTTTACGTAGTTCAAATCAAATTCTTTGGCGCGCAATTCAATTGGATCAGTTTGCGCATTATCAATAAGTGCAAGGTGTGATTCATGACGGTATTGCGCGTTGTCATCTAGCGAAACTTTGCCATCTAGGGCAAGTACTCGGCCATCAGTAATTCTCGCTAGTGGATTAACTTCAACCAGAGTCGCGTCTTCTTCTACCAAAACTTTCCAAAGGCTCTGCAGCATTTCAACAACTTGATCCCGAACTTCAGCAGGGAACTTTGCCGCATCGGCAATCTCAGTTGCTTTTTCAAGTGTGCAACCAACAAGTGCATCTACGCGAATCATTGCCAATGCGTCAGGGTTGTTTACGGCAACCTCTTCGATCTCGACTCCACCTTCGACGCTGGCCATCGCAAGGAATGTGCGATTGGTGCGATCAAGCAAAAATGAAACGTAATACTCTTCGGCAATGTCTGCAGCTTCAGCAACCAAAACTTTATGGACAATGTGTCCCTTGATATCCAATCCAAGAATGTCTTGGGCGCGATCTTTGGCATCACTTGCATTATCAGCAAGCTTTACGCCGCCTGCCTTACCGCGGCCACCTGTTTTAACTTGCGCCTTAACAACAACTGTTGTTCCAATTTCAGTCGCAACGGCATGCGCTTCTTCAGGTGTGAAGCAAACTTTGCCTGGCACTACGGCTACGCCATGCTTGGCGAACAATTCTTTAGCTTGGTATTCGTATAGATCCACGGTTGGCGGGTCACTCTCTCAATAGCTTGTGACTCAACCTTAGCGAACGCTTGCGACGCCTACGTTGGCGCGAACCCATTCGACAACATCGCCAATAGGAGTGCCTGGTGTGAATACATGTGCAACACCAGAATCCTGTAACTGAGTTACGTCATCAGTTGGAATTACACCGCCGCCAAACACCACAATGTCAGAAGCACCCTTTGCTGCCAGCAGTTCGATAACTGCGGGGAACAGCGTTAAGTGTGCGCCAGAAAGAATCGACATGCCAATGGCGTCAGCATCTTCTTGGATCGCAGTTTGAACTATCTGTTCTGGAGTTTGGTGAAGACCGGTGTAAATGACTTCGAACCCAGCATCGCGAAGGGCGCGAGCAATGACTTTCGCTCCTCGATCATGGCCATCTAAGCCGGGCTTAGCTATGACGATGCGGATTGGATTCATTCCTTATTCATACAGGCAAATTGCGGGTACTCGCAATTTGCCACGATCCATGCAGGACAAATTGCGGGTACTCGCAATTTGCCAAGGAATAATCAGATATCTTCGGAAATTCGCGGATATCCCCTGGTTTCAAGGGTGGGTTATGTCACTTTCGCCTCTAACACCACATTTTCATTTCCCAAAGGCCCAGAAGTCGGGTAGAAAAGACTTATAACTTAAGCATTTTTGCCTTCGATAGGGTCTAAGTATGAGCACAGCACCACGCGGTCGTCATCGCGCTGCCCGCCATGCTGCCCCAAAGAAGAAGGTAGTTTCTGGCAAGCACGTAGGCGCACTTGTTGGCCTTGCGGGCATGAGCTCAGTAGTTGCGACCTCCGGCTCCACTGTTGCTGGCGTGGTTCAAGCAGGAGACACCAGTGTCATGGAGTATCCGGCGGCAACCGTCACAGCTTCAGGTCAGCAAGACACTGTCGCTTCGATTCAGAACAGCACTTCGCGTGCGCAGGCAGCCAGCCGTTCCGAAGATCGCCAAACTCTTGCGGAAGCTGAAGTTATCGCCGCAGCTGCAACCGTAGATGATCCAACCAGCGATCCAACCGCAGTTATTGATACCACTCCAACAGTTTCAAGTACCGAACGAAAGTCATTACAAGCACTTGCTGCAACTACCGATCAGCTAGATACCTTGGTTGCTCAGGCCCAAGATCAGAAAAATCAGCAAGCCCAAATCTTGCTAAGTGAGCAACAGGCAGCTACAAACGCAAAAGCACAGGCTGAAGCCGAGCAACAGGCTGCTTTGATTGAAGCTGAACGCTTGCGCCAAATCGGAGTTATTGAAGTTCCAATTCAATCCAATTACACACTGAGTGCTCGCTACGGTCAGCGTGGTGGCATTTGGTCAGCGGGTTGGCACACTGGATTAGATTTCCGCGTCAAGAGTGGTACTGC
>JBEION010000120.1:0-3836 GCA_040377565.1 Candidatus Nanopelagicales bacterium
ACTTACTCACCTAATTACGAAACGACTGAAGGTCGCGTCCATACCGTTATGGGTCAAGACTGGGATTCAGTTCTTGGCGCAGCTGAAGGCGAATACGAACGCATTGTTGTAAACATGGGTCCACAACACCCTTCAACCCACGGTGTATTGCGTTTGATTTTGGAACTTGAAGGCGAATCCGTAACTGAAGCTCGTTGTGGAATCGGTTACCTACATACCGGTATCGAAAAGAATCTTGAATACCGCACTTGGACCCAGGGCGTAACTTTTGTTACTCGTATGGATTACTTGTCACCATTCTTCAATGAGACTGCATACTGCTTAGGCGTTGAAAAACTCCTAGGTATTACGGATCAGATTCCAGAACGCGCACAAATTATTCGCGTAATGATGATGGAACTTAACCGAGTTTCATCACACTTAGTTGCACTTGCAACCGGCGGTATGGAACTTGGCGCACTTACCGCAATGATTTTCGGATTCCGCGAGCGCGAATCAGTTCTTGACTTGTTTGAACTTGTAACCGGCCTACGTATGAATAGTGCTTACATCCGACCAGGTGGTGTGGCACAAGATTTGCCAGCTGGTGCTGAGCAGCAAATCCGCGACACAATCATGGCGCTACCGCGTCGCATGAAAGATACCGCTGACATGTTGGTCGACAACTCGATTTGGTTAGCTCGAACTCAGGGCATCGGCAAACTTGATCTTGCTGGCTGCATGGCTCTTGGTGTTACTGGCCCAGTGCTTCGCGCAACTGGTCTACCTGAAGACCTTCGCAAGACTGCGCCATACAGCGGATACGAGAATTACGAATTCGATGTCATGACTCAGACAACTTCAGATGCTTATGGTCGCTTCTTGATTCGTTTAACTGAAATGGAACAGTCACTCAACATCGTTGAGCAGTGTCTTGATCGCTTGCAGCCAGGACCAGTCATGGTTGAAGACAAGAAAATTGCTTGGCCAGCTCAGTTATCAATTGGTTCTGATGGTCAGGGCAACTCACTAGATCACATTCGTCACATCATGGGCGAATCGATGGAAGCTTTGATTCACCACTTCAAGTTAGTTACTGAAGGCTTCCAAGTTCCAGCCGGTCAGGTTTACAGCGCAGTTGAATCACCACGTGGCGAACTTGGCGTTCACATTGTTTCCGATGGCGGCACTCGTCCATACCGAGTTCATTACCGTGATCCGTCATTTACAAATCTTCAAGCCGTTGCCGCAATGTGTGAAGGTGGCCAAATTGCAGACGTAATTGCTGCAGTTGCATCGATTGATCCAGTTATGGGAGGCGTTGATCGTTAATGTCACTATCTGAATCAACTCGAGTACAAGCGCGCGAAATCATTTCGCGTTACCCGCAGGCAAGATCTGCACTTTTGCCAATGCTGCACTTAGTTCAGTCTGAAGAAGGCTATGTAAGCGCAGACGGTATTGCATTATGCGCGGATGAACTTTCCCTAACTACAGCTGAAGTTGCTGCAGTAGCAACTTTTTACACCATGTATCACCGCAAGCCGGCTGGCGAATATCACATCGGTGTATGCATTAACCCGGGCTGTGGCATTCTCGGTGGCGATGCAATTTGGGAGAAGCTAAGTTCTCTACTTGGTATCGGCCATGACGAAGTAACTCCAGATGGAAAAATCTCACTTGAGCGGATTGAATGTCAGGCTGCTTGCACGCACGCACCAGTTATGACTGCGAACTGGGAATTCTTGGACAACATGACACCAGAATCTGCAATTGATGTAGTTGAAAAACTTGCCAGCGGCAAAGAAGTTATCAGCACCCGTGGGCCAAAGATTCGTACCTTTAAGGAAAACGAATTAACTTTGGCGGGCTTCGATGATGGCTTAGTTGATGAAGGCGTACAGGCCGATGAGCAAATGCTTGCCGGATTGAATCGCGCTAAGGAACTTGGCCAAACTGCGCCAGGAGTAAAGAAATGACATTAACTCCGGTACTCAGTGCACATTGGGATGAAGTTGATTCCTACAAAATTACGGGCTACATGCGCCACGGCGGTTACACCGCATTCAAGAAGGCGTTCGCAACAGGTCCAGATGACATCATTTCGATGGTTAAAGATTCAGGCCTACGTGGACGTGGTGGAGCTGGATTCCCAACTGGCCTTAAGTGGAGCTTTGTTCCACAAGGCGATGGCAAACCACATTACTTAGTTATCAACGCCGATGAGTCTGAACCAGGTGCTTGCAAAGACATTCCATTAATGATGGCTAACCCACACTCATTAATCGAAGGCATCATCATTGCTTCATACGCAATGCGCGCTAACCACGCATTCATTTACATTCGTGGCGAAGTTCCACACGTTTTCCGTCGGGTTAATAACGCGATTCGCGAAGCTTATGCAGCTGGCTACCTTGGCAAGAACATCATGGGATCTGGATTTGATCTTGAAGTTGTTTTGCACGCTGGTGCCGGTGCTTACATTTGTGGTGAAGAAACTGCGCTACTGGATTCCCTTGAAGGTCGTCGCGGTCAGCCACGTTTGAAGCCACCGTTTCCTGCCGTCGCTGGACTTTATGCTTCACCATCTTGTGTAAACAACGTTGAGACAATTGCAAATATTCCATACATCGTTAACAACGGTGTTGATTGGTTCAAGTCATTTGGAACTGAAAAGTCACCAGGCTTCAAGTTGTTCGCAGTTTCTGGTCACGTAAATCGTCCAGGAATTTACGAAGCCCCACTTGGAATCACAATGCGGGAACTTCTTGAGCATGCTGGGGGAGTTCGCGACGGTCACAAAGTTAAGTTCTGGTTACCAGGTGGATCTTCGGTTCCAATGCTGACTCCAGATTTACTTGATACACCGTTAACTTACGAAGACATTGCAGCAGCCGGATCCATGCTTGGCACTGGAACCCCAATGATTTTCGATGAGACAACTTCTGTAGTTCGCGCCGTTACTGGCTGGTTGGCTTTTTACAAGCACGAATCTTGTGGCAAGTGCACACCATGTCGGGAAGGCACTTGGTGGTTAAGTGATGTTCTGCATCGATTCGAAGATGGCCATGGCACCGAATCTGATCTGGATAAATTGATTGACATTTGCTCGCAGATTGCTGGCCGTTCCTTCTGCGCTCTTGGTGATGCCGCCGCAACACCATTCCCAGCAGCGCTTAAGTACTTCCGTGATGAATTCGTTCAGGCAACAAACACGCCAGCAAACGAAAGCTTTGATCCTGTTGCCGCCACAGTATTTGCAGGAGCGACTCGATGACCGTAACCACACAAACTGTTACTGTCACCGTTGATGGCGTAGTAGTTGAAGTTCCAGCGGGAACTTTAATCATTCGCGTTGCCGAAATGCTTGGCACTGCAATTCCACGTTTCTGTGATCACCCACTTTTAGATCCAGTTGCCGCCTGCCGCATGTGTCTGGTTGAAATTGAAGGACAAGGTAAGCCACAACCTTCATGTGCAGTCACAGTTGCTGATGGCATGGTCATCAAAACTCAGCACACCAGTGAAATGGCCGAAAAGGCTCAAGCCGGTGTCATGGAGTTCTTACTAATTAATCACCCACTTGATTGCCCAATTTGCGACAAGGGTGGCGAGTGCCCATTACAAAACCAGGCAATGACAAATGGCCAAGGTGAAACAAGATTCGAAGGCACCAAGCGAACTTTTCCAAAGCCAATTAATGTGAGCGCTCAAGTTCTGCTTGATCGTGAGCGCTGCGTATCTTGTGCTCGTTGTACTCGCTTCGCAGACCAAATTGCTGGCGATCCATTCATTGAATTGTTAGAACGCGGTGCAAAGCAACAAGTTGGAACCTCGGAAGATCAGCCGTTTGATTC
>JBEION010000135.1:0-3526 GCA_040377565.1 Candidatus Nanopelagicales bacterium
CGACGCAATGCCTCTGGTCCAACAAGCGATGCAGATCCATTGGCGCCATCAACAACAACTGTTAGACCTTCCAAAGAATTGGAAATGCTGGAGTTCAGGTGATGTAGGTATTTTTCAACGAGATCGTGCTCGCTACGGATTCTGCCAACACCAGCGCCAGTTGGAAGTTCACTAACAACATCTAAGTGCGCTTCAATGGCATCCTCGATGGTGTCATCTAATTTCACGCCGCCACGAGCAAAGAATTTAATACCGTTATCTGGCATTGCATTGTGTGAAGCCGAAAGCATTACGCCTAAGTCGGCTCCAGTTAAGTCTGTTAAGAATGCGACGGCAGGAGTTGGCAGAATGCCAACATCTATAACATCAACACCGGCACTAGCTAAGCCAGCACTGATTGCAGATTGCAGGAATTCACCACTGGCACGTGGATCGCGACCAACAATTGCAAATGGGCGATCTGATTTACGAGAAGAGAATTCGCCACGTTCGCCTAAAACCTGCGCAGCAGCAACACCAAGATTGGTAGCTAGCTCAGCAGTTAACAGACCGTTCGCTAAACCACGAACGCCATCGGTGCCAAATAGTCGGCCCGACATGTTTTAACGCTTGGAGTATTGCGGAGCCTTACGAGCCTTCTTCAGACCGTACTTCTTACGTTCCTTGATTCGTGCATCACGAGTTAGGAAGCCGGCCTTCTTTAGGTCACCGCGGTTACCTTCAACATCGATTGCGTTCAAGCAACGAGCCACGCCAAGACGCAATGCGCCAGCCTGACCGGAGATGCCGCCACCATCGATGCGGGCGATTACGTCGTAAGCACCTTCGAAGTTAAGAGTCTTGAATGGATCGTTAACAAGCTGCTGGTGCACCTTGTTTGGGAAGTAGTCCTCAAGGGTGCGACCGTTGATTACCCAACGACCGGTGCCTGGAACGATGCGAACGCGAGCAATTGCTTCCTTGCGTCGACCAGTTGCAGCGCCAGGTGTGTCTGGTGCCTTACGTGGTTCGCGAACAGCGGCAGCTGGAGTTTCGGAAGTGTATTCCGACAACTCAACTTCAACCTCTTCGCCAAGGATGGCGTCTGTTACGTCTACTTCGTTCTCTGACATGTTATTTCCCTTCGTAAAAATCTATGAATCCGCGAGCGCTTACTGCGCTACCTGAGAGATCTCGTATGGCTTTGGGTTTTGAGCTGCGTGTGGATGAACATCGCCTGCGTAAACCTTTAGCTTTGTGATTTGAGCATCGCTGAGCTTGTTATGCGGAAGCATTCCCTTGACGGCCTTTTCAATTGCACGACGTGGGTTTGTTGCTAGCAATTCAACATAGTTAGTCGCACGCAAACCGCCTGGGAAACCAGAGTGACGGTAATCCATCTTCTGTTCGAGCTTCTGGCCGGTTAGTGCAATTTTTTCTGCATTGATAACAATGACGAAGTCGCCAGTGTCAACGTGTGGTGCAAAGATTGGCTTGTGCTTACCGCGCAACAGCACAGCAACTTGTGACGCTAGACGTCCTAAAACAACGTCAGTTGCATCGATTACATGCCATTCGCGATTCACATCGCCTGGCTTTGGTGAGTACGTGCGCACAGTGAGCCTTCTTTGTCTAAATAAATGGGGTTTAAATTGCTAGTTTTCCTTATGCCTAAAGGCACAACGAATCCTTAGATTACCTGTATTTCTGGGCGTGGGTCAAAACGAGGTTGAACCTCTGGGGTAGGCTTGTGGTTAAGAAATCCGCCAAAATAAGGCATTTTGCCCAAATCTGCCTGGCGGCGACTAAAAAGGGATGTGCTAAAGCCGCATGAAAGTCAGCCGGCGCCCCCTTTACCTGCTCGAGGGAGCAAATGCCCTGTCCGGGCTCAGTAACGCAATTGCGATCATCACAGTTCCGTGGCTCATCTTTGAGCGCACCGGATCAGCTACCCAAGCGGGCATTGTGGTCGCGGCATCTGCGATTCCAGGAATCATTATTTCGCCGTTTGTTGGCGCATTAATCGATCACTATGGTCGCAAGCGAGTTTCTATTGGTTCCGACTTACTGTCAGCACTGTCAGTAATGCTTTTTCCAATTTGGGATTCACTTTTTGGTTTAACGTTCGCATCGATCGCAACATTTGCGGTTCTTGGTGCAGCATTTGATCCTGCTGGTTACACCGCACGTAAGTCTTTGATTCCCGATGTTGCAAAAGCTAGTAACACATCAATGGACAAACTTAATTCTTGGCACGAAGCAGTCTTCTCTGGTGGTTGGGCTTTGGGTCCGGCAATTGGTGCGATTGCGATTTCGCTTGTTGGTGCGGCAAATTCCATGTGGATTGTTTTCTTTGCATTCATTTTGGCAATCGTTTTGATTTCTATGTTGCATGTTGGTGACCTAGGTCTAGAACACCGGGAAGAAATAAACGATCAAGAAAAGTTTTGGACCAGCACATTGCGTGGCTTACAAGTACTTAAGTCTGACAAGGCGATGTACTACTTAACGATTTCGATTGTTTTCTTGGCAATGGTTTACCTGCCAACTGAGTCAATCATCTTGCCGAAGTACTTCTCGGACATCGATGATCCACGCGGCTTAGGTTACGTACTTTCGTCTATGGCAGCTGGAGGCATAGCAACAACTCTTGCTTATCCAAAGTTAGTGAAGCATTTTAAGAAACGTAGCATCGTAATCGGCTCGCTAGCTGCAACTTCGCTTGCGATGATTCCGATGACATTATTTCCACCTATTGGATTGTTCGTGCTCGCCGGATTCCTACTTGGGCTTGGTTGGGGTCCGATGAATCCACTGATGAACTCAATGGTGCAGCAACGCGTAGCACCGCATATTCAAGGTCGAGTTTTTGGTGTGCAAACTTCTTTGTTCTATGCCAGCGGTCCAATTGGAATGTTTGTAACAGGTGTGAGTGTTGATGCATTTGGTGTCCGTCCGGTTTACATCGCAGCAGTTTCGATCCTGATTGTCTTTGAGTTATTCATAATGTTCTTGCCAGATCTCCACGATTTAGATCGCGAACCGACATACTAAATACATGACTCGGCCCACGCTTGATAACTGGTTACTTCCGGAAAATACGTTTTGGTCATTTCGCCATGTTCGGGAATTGATTCCAACTGCTCAGGTTGATTGCGCAAAATCACCCCGAGTTTTGAATCAAAAGATCAACAGCAAACTTGGTGAGGTTGCGGTAGAAACCCATACTGGGACTCAAAAGATTTCTGACTATTTGTCGAGTACTCACACCGACTCCTTCACTGTCGCAAAAGGCGACGATCTGGTTTTTGAATGGCTAGCTCCAGGAGTTAGCGATGTTGAGCCACATTTGATTTTTAGTGTTACCAAATCATTCACTGGAATGCTCGTGGGTTCCTTGGTGCAAGAAGGCTTAATCGATGTTGATGCCTTGGTTACCAAATATGTACCGGAGATTGCTGACAGCGGATTCGGAGATGCAACTGTTCGTAACCTGCTGGACATGGCTGCTAGTTACCAATTCGAAGAGGACTACACGCCCGGCCCA
>JBEION010000193.1:0-2677 GCA_040377565.1 Candidatus Nanopelagicales bacterium
TGCATCAAGTACTAAATCTTGAAGTCTGGCATCCCAAGCACCGCGATTCTCGGCTGCCCGAGCATAAAACTCGGCAGCAGCGAATGCAATCTCGCTGGAGTAACGAAGCAGCGATTCGCGCAAGTATGACTGGCGGTACTCGTTTGTGCCAGCAATCTGTTCAACCATCTCTTCAACAACCGCCATCGAAGTTCTAACGAGTTCAACGGTTTGCTGCAAGGTGAGCGCGCGAGCAAGTTCGCGGGGAGCGCTGGAGAAAATGTCGCCAACATGATCTTTTGATTCAAGCCCAGCGGAAAACCATTCGACAAAGTTTGTAATACCGCTTTGCGCCACCAGGCTTACTGATGCTCGTTCATTTGCGGGAAGTGCCACAAACCAAGGCAACGTATCTTCCATTCGAGTTGTTGCAGCAGTGGTTAGTTCACCAGTCATTCGTTGCACACGTCTAGCCAAAACCGCATGCTCAGCAGCGATCCGTTCAGGCGTGGATTCCGTTGAGCGGATTGAACGTGGCATAGGTCTAAGTGTGCCAGTAGTGCTGGAAAGGGTGGATCTGTGGTGGAAAGTTACAGAGCGTTGACTTGAGCGACTTGCTCAGCCGAGAGTTCAACGACTGGCAGGATCTCGGCAAGCTGTTCAATTGTGCGAGCGCTGGCAATTGGCGTAACCACACCAGGCTGAGCGCGCAACCAACCCAAGGCAACTGCAGCAATTGAAGTGTTTTCCTGCTTGGCAATTTCAGTAATCGCATTAAGGATTGCCCAACCACGATCGTTTTTGTAGTCCGGCATATCGCCAGCTCGCACGCTATCGACCTCAACGCCTGGCTGGTACTTACCAGTTAAGAAACCAGCAGCCAACGAGAAGTAGGGAAGTACTGGGATGTCTTCCTTAACGGCTACTGCCATCAAGTCACCTTCGTATTCATCACGAACAATGGCGTTGTAGTTGGGCTGAAGCAAAAGGTATTCACTCATTCCAAGGTCGCGAGAAATCTTTAGAGCTTCTTCCAGTCTTGCGGCTGAGTAATTCGAGGCTGCTAAGTAGCGAACTTTTCCAGCGGTAACTAGTTCGTTGAAGGCAGTTAAAGATTCTTCGAGTGGAATTTCTTCGTCGTCATGATGTGCGTAGTAGATGTCGATGTAGTCAGTGCCGAGGCGGCGAAGTGAATCTTCGGCCGCAGCAGCAATGTTTGCGGCGCTTAAGCCAGGACGGGTAGCAAGCTTGGCAACTTTAGTTGCAATCACCATCTCGCTACGGTTTCCGCGAGCTTTCATCCAATCGCCAATGATGGTTTCACTTTCGCCACCTACATTGCCAGTGTGCCAGCGCGAATACATGTCAGCAGTGTCAATGAAGTTTCCACCCGCAGATTCATAAGCAGATAGAACTTCTTGCGACTGAGCTGCGTCGGCGCTCCAACCAAATACGTTGCCACCTAAGCAGAGTGGGTGAACTTGTAGTTCAGTTCTGCCAAGTGCAACGCGCATCAGCCGCCACCTTCAGTGTTGCCAGCTGAGGCAGCTTTTGGATTTGTTAGGTCGTAGCGATCGATTGCTTCTTGCACTCGCTCGGCAGGAATCTCGCCACGCTTAGCCAACATTGCTAAAGCTTGAACTGTGATGCTTTGGGCATCAACTAAGAAGTGACGACGAAGTGCGCCGCGCGTATCTGACATACCCCAACCGTCAGTACCAAGGGATACGAAATCATTTGGCACCCAGTCACGAATTTGATCTTGAACTGCGCGCATGAAATCTGAAACTGCTACGACAGGACCTTCGGTGCCGGCAAGCTTTTCGGCTACCCAACTGACTTGTGGTTCTGCAGATGGATTCAAGAAATTATGACGATCAGCGGCTAAGCCATCGCGACGCAATTCATTCCAGGAAGTTACTGACCAAACATCAGCGCTTACGCCCCAGTCTTCGCGAAGTAACTTTTGGGCCTCAAGTGCCCAAGGAACAGAAACACCAGATGCAAGAAGTTGAGTGCGTGGACCCTTGGCATCTGAATCTGGAGCAAGTAAGTACATACCGCGCAAGATGCCGGCAGCATCAACACCTGCTGGTTCGGCAGGTTGCACGTAAGGCTCGTTGTAAATCGTCAGGTAGTAATAGATGTCTTCCGGATTTTCGCCATACATACGGCGCAAGCCATCACGAACAATGTGACCGATTTCAAAACCGTACGCCGGGTCGTAACTAACGACAGCTGGGTTAGTTGCAGCCAGTAAATGTGAGTGACCATCTTCGTGCTGCAGACCTTCACCATTAAGAGTCGTGCGACCTGCAGTTGCGCCAAGCACAAAGCCGCGAGCCATTTGATCGCCAGCAAGCCAGAATGAATCGCCCGTTCGCTGGAAACCAAACATGGAATAGAAGATGTAGATCGGAATCATTGGTTCGTTATGTGTTGCATATGAAGTTGCCACTGCAGTCCAAGAAGCAACTGAACCGGCTTCGTTAATACCTTCGTGCAAGATCTGACCAATTTCAGATTCCTTGTAAGACAGCATTAGTTCGCGGTCTACTGACATATATTGCTGACCATGTGGTGAGTAGATCTTCAAAGTAGGGAAGAAGCTATCCATTCCGAAAGTGCGGGCTTCATCCGGAATGATCGGAACAATTCGATTACCGATGTTCTCGTCGCGAACTAAATCGCGAAGCAA
>JBEION010000162.1:0-3011 GCA_040377565.1 Candidatus Nanopelagicales bacterium
CGCCAGTACCAGCCCAAGCAACGTACTAAGGCTCAACTCTGGCCGATCCGGGAACGAACAGAAGCATCGCCTCAAAAAACTTGTCAATCGAAAATCGATTGACAAGGTCACCCGCCAGTACCAGCCCAAGCAACGTACTAAGGCTCAACTCTGGCCGATCCGGGATCGAACCGAGAATCGGTTCCACACTATGTACATCCATTTGGCCGGAAAAGCGACTGTTTAATTAAACTAATTGGATGAACACCACCCTTGCTCATCCCCTAGATCCATTATCAAAAATCGAACTAGAAACGGTCATGCAGCATGCCCGTGATCTTTGGGGCATTGACTCAAAATACTTTTTGCTAACCTGCCAACTGGCTGAGCCATCTAAAGCCGAGGTCCTTGGTTGGACCCCGCAATCAAGCCTTGAACGAGCAGTTCGTATCTCATTTCTGCATCGACCAACTTCGGAAGTTTATGAAGGTGTGCTCACCACAAATGGCGCTGCAATCAGTTGGACTTTGATCGCTGGCGCAAAGGCTCCAGTTGTCATGACTGAGTCGGCACTAGCCGTAAAGGCAGTTCTTAAAGACACTCGCGTTCGTGACGCATTAAAGCTGCGAGGCATAACCGATCCTGACACCCAGGTTTATGTCGAGACTTGGCCAATTGGCGCGCAAATTCCTAAGCACCTCGACAATGGAAGGCGGCTAGTTTGGACACCAATGTGGCTACGGCCAACTCCAGAATCAAATGTGTACGCACACCCAATCAATGGTCTTTACGCAATAGTCGATTTGGAATCTGAAGAAGTAATTGACATTGAAGACAGTGGAGTGACTCCAATCCCAATGACACCAGGTGACTACCGACTTTCCCAAACCGGTGGCGGAGTGAAATTGAATGATCTGCAGATTGTTCAAAAAGATGGAGCGTCCTGCACGGTTAATGGGTGGAACGTTGACTGGGAACGCTGGAACTTTCGTGTGGGCTGGGATCATCGCGAAGGTTTAGTAATTCATGATGTTCGCTTTGATGACAATGGAGTAGAGCGAAGAATTGGTTATCGCATGTCAATTGCTGAGCTCGTTATTCCTTATGGTGATCCAAGCCAAGGTACTTATCGCAAGAATGCTTTCGACACAGGTGAGTTTGGTCTTGGTAGTTACACCAACTCCCTAACACTCGGTTGTGACTGCCTCGGCGAAATCTTGTATAAAGATGTCCACCTTCTAACTCCCGAGGGTGATGTCCGGGAAATCAAAAATGCTATTTGTATGCATGAAGAGGACCATGGCATTTTGTGGAAGCACGTCGACATTGATGGTCACGTGGAAGTACGACGAGGTCGACGCTTTGTAGTTTCGTCAATCGTCACAATTAACAATTATGAATATGGATATTTTTGGTACTTCTACCAAGATGGCTCCATTGAGTTTGAAGCCAAGCTAACGGGAATTGTGTTAACGCTTTCAGACACTCCTGGCATTGATCATCCATCTGCCACAGAAATTGAACCTGGCCTGTGGGCTCCGTATCATCAACATACTTTTTGTGCGCGCCTGGACTTAGATGTTGATGGTGAGAAAAACACCGTCATCGAAGTTGACTCGGTAGCAAAAGAAATGGGACCAGAGAATATTCATGGTGGTGCCTACATAACGCAAGAAACACCAATTGAAAATGAAGGTATGTCAGGGCGAATGCTGAACTTGATGACCAGCAGATATTGGAAGATCGTAAATCCAAACAAGAAAAACCACATGAACAAATCGGTTGGATTCAAGTTAGTTCCCGAAGGAAACTCCTTCCCACTCGCCTCTCCTGATTCTGTTATCGGCAAGCGGGCTGGGTTCATGTATCAACATCTTTGGGTGACACCTAACCGCAGGGAAGAAAGATACCCAGCTGGCGAATATCCATTTCAACATGAAGGTGGTGCCGGACTACCAAGTTGGACTAAGCAGAATCGAAATCTCGTTAATAAAGATGTTGTGATGTGGTACGTCTTTGGCGTCAATCACATTCCAAGACTCGAGGACTGGCCAGTTATGCCGGTGGAGCGAATTGGATTCATGCTCAAGCCAACAGGATTCTTCAAGCGCAGCCCAGCAATGGATGTGGCACCTTCAATGGCAACTTGTTTACGATGCAACGGTGATCAAACTCAACCTTGCACTTGCAATCACTAGCGAGATTCGTAGTCACCAATTTGGCCAATGCGTCGAATGTGACGCTCGGCTTGGCTAAATGGAGTTTCTAAAAAGGCTTCGATGATTGCAAAAGCTTCTTCTTGAGAATGCTGTCGCGCACCAATTCCAACCACGTTTGCGTCATTGTGTTCTTTAGCTAGTTGGGCAGTGGCAATGCTCCAAGCCAGCGCAGCGCGAACGCCCTTAACTTTGTTTGCTGCAATTTGTTCGCCGTTTCCTGAGCCACCGAATACAACGCCTAAGGAACCAGGTTCGGCTGCCACTGCTTCAGCTGCTGCAATGCAGAACGCTGGGTAATCATCTTCCGCGTCATATTCATATGCGCCATGATCTACAACTTCATAGCCCTTGCTAGACAAGTGCTGAGTCAGTGCATCTTTGAATTCAAGTCCGGCATGATCAGTAGCTAAGTGAACGCGCATTTTTACCTCTTAATCGTCGTTGAGCAAAACTTAATCGAAAATTGGATCTCTGGTGCGAGTTCGCTTCAATTCAAAGAAGCCGTCAGTGCCTGAAACAAGAACTACCCCATCCCAAAGCTTGCCTGCTGCTTCACCACGTGGAATTGGTGACACTACGGGTCCGAACAATGCAGTGCCATTCACGTGGATCACAGGTGTACCAACATCCATACCAACTGGGTCCATACCTTCGTGATGGCTCTTCTTTAGGGATGCATCAAAATCTGTTGAGTCAGCAGCAGCAATCAGTTCCGCCGGCAACCCACATTCAGCAAGCGCCTCAACAATGACTGAAATGTAATCGTCGCCTCGGCCTTGGTCATGGATGCGAGTGCCCATAGCGGTGTAAAGC
>JBEION010000174.1:0-2851 GCA_040377565.1 Candidatus Nanopelagicales bacterium
CCATGAACATTAGAGCCATCAGGGGAGCAACCTGTCTGCAGCGCGATGATGCAACTGAAATGGCAGAGGCTGTCACGGAATTGCTACTCGAGCTAATGTTGAGAAATGCTGTTGATACTGATGACTTGATTAGTGTTTTATTCACTTCGACTCCCGATTTACATAGCGCGTTTCCCGCAGCAGCAGCACGGGGAGTCGGACTTGCCGATGTACCACTAATTTGCGCTCAAGAAATTGACGTTACTGGAGCAATGGAAAAAGTTGTGCGAGTTATGGTTCAAGTTCAAACCTCGAAGCCAAGATCTGAAATTAAACACGTTTACTTACGCGGCGCTGAAGCCTTGCGTCAAGACATTGCGCAATAAGTTGAATGCAATTTGGCGATCATGAATCAAGATAAAAACGTACTGGTGATTGGCACCGGTTTAATTGGTACTTCCATTGCGCTCGGACTTACCGCTCAGGGCTTGAAGGTTTTTCTATCTGACATAGATACAGCTGCGCTTAATGATGCAATCAAAGTTAGTGGCGCGACTAAATACTCGGATCAGAATATTGCAGTGGTGTTCGTGGCAACACCGCCAGCAAACGTGGCCAAGGTAATTGCAGCTGCCATAGGTGAGCACCCCAATGCTGTAATCACAGATGTCGCGAGTGTTAAGGGATCAATCTTCCGAGAACTTGAGCAACTTGTTTCAAGCGGCTGGGATCGAATTGTTGGTGGACATCCCATGGCAGGACGGGAAGTTTCGGGCGCTATCGGTGCGCAAGGAAATCTATTTCTGGATCGCCCTTGGGTTATCGCAAGTAGTGCATCAACTTCCGCAGAGTCAATTGCGGTAGTAGAGGAGTTAGTTAAATCCCTCGGAGCATTTCCAGTTGTTAGAAGTATCGAAGAGCACGATCGCGCAGTTGCTTTGATTTCACATACTCCACAAGTTGTGGCATCAGTCCTTGCGGGCGAGTTAATGGACGCTGAAGGGTCCTACATTGAACTCGCGGGACAAGGAATTCGAGACACAATTCGAATCGCTGGATCGGATTCTGATCTCTGGACTGAAATCCTTAGTGATAATTCAGATTTTATTGCTGAGCAAGTTACTCAAGTTGCCAATCACTTACTCGAGTTTGCTTCGGCACTTGAGGATGGAAATCGCAACTCTGTTACGGCCAAGCTAGTTAAAGGCAATCAAGGTCGGGACCGCCTGCCGGGTAAGCATGGATCTTCGCAACAGTCGACTGCGATTTTGGCAGTTCGTCTTGATGACAAACCAGGTGAACTAGCTCGACTATTCACGGTTGCTGCGCAGGCAAATGTAAACCTCGAGGACGTTCGAATTGATCACTCACTTGGCCACCCAACCGGGTTAGTTGAACTCACGCTCGCGCCAAACTCAGTTTCGATACTTAAGCCAGCGCTGGAACTTGAAGGTTTCGTAGTTATCTCCTAACTAATTGACTGGGTAGACTGTTCTATATGCCCAATTCGCTCATAATCGCCATAGATGGCCCGAGCGGTTCTGGAAAATCCAGCGTTTCCCGCGCGGTTGCCACTGAATTGGGCCTGGACTACCTGGATACCGGAAGTATGTATCGGGCTATGACTTGGTTTATTCAGGATCTAGGTGTTGACGTTAATGACGCACAATCGGTTGCTAAGTCTGCAAAAGCTGAAGTAATTCAACCGAGTATTGATCCAAGCGAGCCAGGTATCCGAGTCGCTGGTCGCGATGTATCACTTGAAATCAGAGGTCCGGAAGTTACCCAAGGAGTCAGTGCAGTTAGCGCGGTCCCTGAAGTTCGCAGCCTTATGGTGAATTTGCAGCGAGAAATTGCCAGTAACTCAAAGACTGGAATTGTTGTAGAAGGTAGAGATATCTGCGCGGTTGTGCTGCCAGAGGCACCAGTACGACTTTTTATCACGGCTGACCCAGAGGCTAGAGCTAATCGTCGGGCCAAAGAAATTGGCGCCGAAGTTACCGCTACTCAATCAGACTTAGAAAAGCGAGATTTGGCAGACTCCACAAGAGCTGTGTCACCACTTGAAATTGCGCCAGGTGCTCGAGTAATCGACACCACTTATATGGAACTTAGCGAAGTTATCGCCCAAGTAGTAGATATTGCGAGGGCAGCACATGGATAACGAATTAGACCCAAACGCCGAGACCATCATTTATGACGTTGCGGGCGATGCAATTGAACTCGATGACTCAGTGGAAATTCCAGAACGCTGGGAAGATCTAACTGAATCTGAATACACCGCATTACTTGATCAATTGGGCATTCCATCCGATGAACTAATGGATGAGCCTGATGACTTATCTAATCTGCCGATTGTTGCCGTTGTTGGGCGACCAAACGTTGGTAAATCAACTCTGGTAAATCGAATTATCGGTAGACGAGAAGCAGTTGTCGAGGATACTCCTGGCGTTACCCGAGACCGCGTCAGATACGAATCCGAATGGAATGGCGTTCCGTTTATTGTCGTTGATACCGGCGGCTGGGAACAAGATGCAGTTGGTATGAGCGCGCAAGTTTCAGCTCAGGCTGAAGCCGCAATTAATTCCAGCGACGTTGTTATCTTTGTGGTTGACGCGACAGTCGGTGCGACCGATGCTGATGAACAAATCGTAAGAGTCCTGCGCCAAGCAAAAGTGCCAGTCATCTTGGTTGCAAACAAAGTAGATGACGAACGAGCCGAGTTAGAGGCAACCAGACTTTGGTCGTTAGGGCTAGGGGAGCCATACACAGTTTCGGCGTTACATGGTCGCGGTAGCGGGGACTTACTAGATGTTGTACTTGCTGCTTTTCCGGAAGATGGTTCTGGCCAAGCTCGCCCACGCGGACCACA
>JBEION010000030.1:0-8111 GCA_040377565.1 Candidatus Nanopelagicales bacterium
CAAAGTCAAACCTAGAGCTGGAGCAGCAAACACATGAGCTTCACGTTCTCGGCCTGCCAAGTAGTTTTCCAGCCAAGCCTTATCAAACTTGCCTTCGCCAATAGCCAAGACTGCGCCAATCAAACCGCGCACCATTGAGTAGCAAAATGCATCAGCTTCTAAGTCAACTTTGATTAATCCATCGGCGGTTTCTATCCAGTCAAACTTCATCAAAGTTCGAATGGTTGTGGCACCTTCGCGCTTTTTGCAAAACGCTGAAAAGTCATGCAGCCCAATTAATGATTGGCTGGCATCATTCATTGCTGGAACATCTAGTGGCAGGTAACTGCGATGTGCCCGATCCCTTAACAACGGATTGCGCTGTCCCTGGTAAATCAAATACTCATACCGACGCGATAAGGCTGCAAACCGAGCATCAAAGTCTGGGCTTGTGACTTCGAGTTCCTGGATTGAAATGTCTTCCGGAAGAATCGCATTGATTCTGTATGTCAGATCCTTCATATCCATGGCATCTGTTTCAGAAATGTCGAAATGAATTACCTGGGCAGTTGCATGAACTCCAGCATCGGTTCGTCCTGCGCACTGCACAATAACTCGATCGACTCGAAGAAACGTAGAAATGGCATTTTCAAGTTCGCCCTGAACTGTGCGTCGGTCTGGTTGCATTCCCCAGCCCGAGAAATCTTTACCGTCGTAAGAAATTTTGCCGCGAATGCGAATGAGCCCCTGCGCTGCGTTAGCAACGAGGGGCTCATTCGATAGAACCATTTATTTACGCTTCGTCAGTTTTTTCTTCAGAATCGGCTTCAACTGCAGCTTCTGCTGCTACCTCTTCTTCAACTGCTGCTTCCGCTTCGATTACTTCAACTTCTTCAACAGCAGCTACTTCTTCAGTGTTCATTGATTCCGATTCAACGGCCTCGGCGACTTCGTCGCTGCCGGAATCGGCAACAACTTCATCGACTACCACTGTGGCTGCGGCTGCTTCCTTGGCTGCTGCAGCGTCTTTTGCTGCCTTAGCCATTTCGGCTTCCTTAGCTGCCCGGCGTGCAACACCTTCAGCAGCGCGAGCTGCATCAAGAGCTTCAACAAGTTCAATCACTGCCATAGGAGCGTTGTCGCCCTTACGTGGACCAATCTTGACGATGCGGGTGTAGCCACCTTCGCGGTTTTCGTAGCGTGGACCAATCTCAGCGAAAAGTGTGTGCACTACATCCTTGTTACGGATGACTGTCAAAACTCGACGACGGGCATGTAGATCGCCCTTCTTTGAGATTGTGATCAATCGCTCGGCAACCGGACGCAGACGACGTGCGCGTGCTTCAGTCGTTGTGATGCGACCATGCTCGAACAACGCAGTTGCGAGGTTAGCCAAGATTAGGCGCTCGTGTGCTGGACTTCCGCCCATTCGCTTGCCCTTGGATGGCTGTGGCATGTTTCTCTCCTGTCAATTCGTTACTGGAAACGAGAGCTCGTTAGAGCTGCTCGTCCTCAGCGAAACTTTGGTCGTCATCGGCTGTTGCGTCATCAGCTGATGCTTCAACTGGTGCTGCTTCAGACTGGAAAGTTGCATATGAACCAGCTGGTGCAAATGCTTCTTCTTCGTCTTCGTTGTAATCATCGTCGAATGCCGATGCGTACTGGCTTGGGTCAAATCCTGGAGGTGAATCCTTCAGTGCAATTCCCATGGAAGCTAACTTGTCCTTGACTTCGTCGATTGACTTAGCGCCAAAGTTACGAATGTCCATCAAGTCTGCTTCGGAGCGAGTGATTAGTTCTCCAACAGTGTGGATACCTTCACGCTTTAGGCAGTTGTATGAACGAACGGTTAGGTCAAGTGCTTCAACCGGCATGCTTAGCTGCTCGGCTGCAAACTGATCGGTTACTGATGGACCAATTTCGATACCTTCAGCATCAACGTTAAGTTCACGAGCTAGACCGAATAGTTCAACAAGTGTTGCTCCAGCAGATGCAATTGCATCGCGTGGTGCGATTGATCCCTTGGTCTCAACATCGATTACAAGTGAGTCGAAGTCAGTGCGCTGTTCAACACGTGTTGCTTCAACCTTGTAAGTGACCTTAAGAACTGGTGAGTAGATTGAGTCGATTGGAATTCGCCCAATTTCGCCACCGGATGCCTTGTTGTTCGCAGCTGAGATGTAACCACGACCCTGTTCAACAACGATTTCCATGTCTAGCTTGCCCTTGTCGTTCAGGGTAGCTAGGAACAATTCTGGGTTGAAGATTTCAACGCCAGCTGGTGGCGCAATGTCAGCAGCTGTAACTGGGCCTGGGCCCTGCTTCTTTAAGTACATAGTTACTGGCTCGTCGAACTGTGAAGACACAACCAAGTTCTTAAGGTTCAGGATGACTTCAGTGATGTCTTCCTTAACGCCTTCGATGGTGGTGAATTCGTGTAGCACGCCATCAAGCTTGATGCTTGTGATTGCTGCACCTGGAATAGATGAAAGCAAAGTGCGGCGTAGTGAGTTACCAAGTGTGTAACCAAAACCTGGTTCTAGCGGTGCAAGCACAAAGCGGGAACGAGTTTCGGATAGTACTTCTTCTTTTAGTTCTGGGCGGACTGAGATCAGCACAGTTATTTCCTTCCGGCGACGACCACTATTTGAAGTCGCTGTTTGATGGGGATGTTAATTACTTGGAGTAAAGTTCAACGATCAACTGTTCCTGAACCTGAGTGTCAATGACCTCACGTGCAGGAAGGGAGTGGACCAGGATGCGCATGCCAGCTGGAATAACTTCCAACCAAGCAGGAACGGTACGTTCGCCAATTTCTGCGTAAGCAACTTGGAATGGTGTCATTTCAAGTGAAGACTTACGAACTTCAATAACGTCGTTAGGGCTAACACGGAAAGACGGGATGTCTACCTTTTTGCCGTTAACAACGATATGTCCGTGACGAACAATCTGACGTGCCATGTCGCGGCTCTTTGCAAAGCCAGCGCGGAACACAACATTGTCTAGACGTGATTCAAGAATGCGAAGTAGGTTTTCACCAGTCTTGCCGTGCTTACGGCTAGCTTCTTCGTAGTATCCGCGGAACTGCTTTTCAAGCACACCGTAAATACGTGCAGTCTTCTGCTTTTCACGCATCTGTAATAAGTACTCGGATTCCTTAGCGCGTCCACGACCATGCTGGCCTGGAGGGTAAGGACGGGATTCCATTGGGCACTTTGGTGAATCACACTTAGAGCCCTTGAGGAATAACTTTGTTTTTTCGCGACGGCAGCGCTTGCAATCGGGACCGGTATAACGAGCCATTAGTTTTGTCTCCTAAATTCTTCGTATCAGACGCGGCGACGCTTGGGCGGGCGGCATCCGTTATGAGGGACAGGGGTCATGTCTTGGATCGTTCCGACCTCAAGACCAGAGGCCTGCAGGGAACGGATCGCAGTTTCGCGACCTGAGCCTGGGCCCTTTACAAAGACATCAACTTTCTTCATGCCGTGTTCCATCGCACGCTTAGCAGCAGCTTCGGCAGCCATCTGAGCAGCGAACGGTGTGCTCTTACGACTTCCCTTGAAACCAACCTGGCCAGCAGATGACCAAGAGATAACAGCACCAGATGGATCGGTGATTGAAACGATTGTGTTGTTGAATGTTGACTTGATGTAGGCCTGACCTACAGCAACATTCTTCTTTTCTTTGCGACGGATCTTCTTAGCACCGGCCGCAGTAGCTTTCTTTGGAGGCATTGGATTCCTTTTTCTCGATTGGGAAGAGGCAGTAGCTACTTAGCTACTTTCTTCTTTCCAGCCACGGTCTTCTTCGGACCTTTACGGGTACGGGCGTTGGTGTGGGTGCGCTGTCCACGGACAGGCATTCCACGACGATGACGGATTCCTTGGTACGAACCGATTTCGATCTTGCGACGAATATCAGCTTGTACCTCGCGACGAAGGTCACCTTCAATTTTGAAGTTGGCTTCGATGTATTCGCGTAACGGAATCAATTGCTCATCCGTTAGGTCCTTAACGCGAAGATCTGGGCTAATGCCGGTAGCCGCAAGGATTTCATCCGCGCGGGTACGGCCAATGCCGAAGATATATGTAAGGGCGATCTCTAGACGCTTTTCGCGCGGGAGGTCGACACCAACAAGGCGTGCCATCAGGCGTAACTCATTTCTTTTCGTGGTAAAGGTCTCGCACGTTCACCATTCCTTGCCGCCTGACAAGGTTCTCAGCCTTTACACACCTGAGAGTGTCGTTCCGAATTCACGCACGCGTTCATTCGGGATCGGGTGATCGTCTTATGTCGTTGTCTTATCCCTGACGCTGTTTGTGGCGTGGGTTTTCGCAAATGACCATGACTACACCATGACGACGAATGACTTTGCACTTGTCGCACATTGGCTTAACTGAGGGATTAACCTTCACTTTTTAGATCCTGATCACTTGTAGCGGTAGACAATTCTTCCACGGGTTAGATCGTATGGAGATAGCTCCACAACAACCTTGTCATCAGGCAGGATACGGATGTAGTGCATACGCATCTTGCCGGAAATGTGTGCAAGTACTTTGTGACCATTTTCGAGTTCTACGCGGAACATAGCGTTCGGCAGAGCCTCGGTGATAGTGCCCTCGATTTCGATGGCGCCGTCTTTTTTGGCCATAAAGGTCTTGTACTCCCTCAGAAGCGGCTCTCTTACGGAATTGCAAGAGGACCGACGTCCGATGTTACGGCAATACCCTGCAAAACATGAAATCCTGGGATTGACCCCCCATTGAAATAAGGGTTTTTCAATTTCTAGCCTGACCCAATTGGCAAGATCTGGGGCAATTACTCAATCAAACTGCGTATTTTGCAGCTGGACTAGGGATTCCATGGGCCTGGAAGTAAGCGGCTCCTCCGTCGTGGGCAGTTAACACCCACGGGCCTTCTTCGGTGATTGCAACGGTGTGCTCCCAGTGCGCAGCGCGGGAACCATCAGTGGTTACCACGGTCCAATCATCTTCCAGAGTTCGAACGTGACGACTACCTAAAGTTGCCATCGGTTCAATGGCAAGTGCCATGCCTACAACCAACTCTGGTCCGTATCCTGGTTCACCGTAGTTAGGTACAAGCGGATCCATATGCATTTTGGTTCCGATTCCATGGCCGCCGTACTCTTCTAAAATTCCGTACGGACCTGCAGTGCGAATTGTTTTTTCAACTGCGTGGCTAATGTCAGAAAGACGATTGCCGGCAACCGCTTTAGATAAGCCAGCCCACATCGAAAGTTCTGTTGCTTTACTCAGCGCAGTTTGTTTTTCAATTGCAGTTCCAATTTCAATTGTGACTGCAGCATCGCCATTCCAGCCTTCGATAATTGCGCCGAAGTCAACCGAAAGAATATCGCCATCTTGCAAAGTTCGTGGATTCGGAATTGCGTGAACTACTTCGTCATTAACTGAAGCACAAATAACTGATGGGTAACCAAAGTAACCAAGGAAAGATGATTCAGCTCCAGCAGCTTTTAACATCTCTCGAGCAATGCGATCAAGTTGTTCGGTTGTAACACCAGGAACTGCTTCAACTTGCATGCGAGCAAGTACATCGGCAACAACAAGTCCGGCTTTGCGCATCAAAAGAAATTGATCTGGTGTCTTGATTTCAAATTTACTTTTGCGACCAAACATTTGGTCCTACTAACTATTTAACGCAGCAGAAATTCGCGCAGTTACGTCTTCTACGGATCCAAGCCCATCAACTTGCACAAGCAGTCCGCGTGATTTGTAAAGAGCAGTTAGTGGTGCAGTTTGCTCTTCATAAACTTCAAGTCGGCGGCGAATCACTTCTTCAGTATCATCAGCACGACCTTGCTCAATTGCTCTTCCAAGCAGGCGCTTTACAACCTCGTCGGTGTCTGCAGTTAGTTCAATGACTCGGTCTAATGGCTTGGCACTGAGCATGCCATCAAGTTCTGCAACTTGGGCCACAGTGCGTGGGTAGCCGTCTAATAAGAATCCAACTTGAGTGTCTGAGTCTTTAATGCGCTCGCGAACCATTCCGTTAGTAACTGAATCTGGAACATACTCGCCAGCATCCATGTACTTTTTGGCTTCTTGTCCAAGCGCGGTGCCTTGGGTGAGATTAAGACGAAACAAATCACCAGTTGATACGTGAGGAATTCCAAACTCTTCGCAGATCATGGCTGCTTGAGTACCTTTGCCAGCTCCTGGTGGCCCCATGATGAGCAGGCGCATTACTTCAAGAAGCCTTCGTAATTGCGCTGTTGCAATTGGCTCTCAATTTGTTTCACAGTATCCAGTCCTACACCCACAATGATGAGAATGCTAGTGCCACCGAAGGCAAACCTGGTTCCAACTCCAAGTGCCTCAAAGGCCAGGTAAGGAAGGGTTGCAATGGTTGCCAAGTACAAAGCACCTGGAAGTGTGATTCGGTTCAAAACATAAGCAAGGTAGTCAGCTGTTGGTTTGCCAGCGCGGATGCCAGGAATGAAGCCGCCGTACTGCTTCATGTTGTCAGCAGTTTCTTCTGGGTTGAAAGTAATCGATACATAGAAGTATGCAAAGAACATAATCAACAAAAAGTTAAGCGTTAAGTATCCAGCGCGACCTGGATCCATGTACGTTGCAACCCATTGCGCCCAAGCTGCTTGTGAGCCCGTTAACTGAACAATTAACGACGGGATGTAAAGCAACGAGGACGCGAAGATAACCGGAATAATTCCAGCTTGGTTCACCTTGATTGGTAAGTAAGTTGAAGTGCCACCGTAGGACTTGCGACCTACTTGGCGCTTCGCATACTGGACTGGGATTCTTCGCTGCGCTTGTTCCACGAAAACGATTCCAACGATAGTTGCGCCAATAACCAAAACAACAAGCAAGAACTTTAAGGTTCCATCAATAGTGAAGATAGAAACCAGTTGTCCTGGGAATGAAGAAATGATTGAAGAGAAAATCAAGATTGACATGCCGTTACCAACACCACGATCGGTAATCAATTCACCAAGCCACATAATCAAAGCGGTACCAGCGGTCATAACCACAACGATTGTTAGCAACATTTGGATTGATTGATTAGGCAAAAGTTGTTCGTTACATCCTTGGAACAAACGCCCTGGGGTACGAGCCAAAGTAATGATTGTTGTGGACTGCAGAACAGCTAAACCGATAGTTAAGTAACGGGTGTACTGAGTAATCTTTGCTTGCCCGGCTGAACCCTCTTTTTTCAAAGTTTCAAGGCGAGGAATAACCACAGTAAGCAACTGAATGATGATGCTGGAAGTGATGTAAGGCATGATGCCCAGTGCAAAAACGGACAGCTGTAGGAGTGCCCCACCGCTAAATAGGTTAATCAGACCGTAGATCGAATTGTCTTGCACCGAGTCAACACAAGTTTGAACTGCGGTGTAACTAACGCCAGGAGCTGGGATTACAGAACCAAGACGAAATAGTCCGATCATGCCCAAGGTAAACAACAGTTTGCGGCGCAAATCCGGAGTCCGGAATGCGGCTGCGAATGCACTAAGCACTGTTGCCTCCTTTTAGTTAACTGATTAGAAAAACATTTGACTTCGACAGCCTCATACTTGCTGTCGAAGTCAAATGCATCAGATCTGGGTTACGGAACCACCAGCGGCAGCAATTTTTGCCTTAGCTGATTCTGAGAAAGCATTAGCAGTTACCTTTACAGAAACTGTGATGTCACCCTGGCCAAGCACCTTAACTAGTTCGCCCTTGCGGACAGCTCCAGCCTTAACAAGGTCAGCAATTGTTACGTCGCCACCCTTTGGAAACAGTGCATTGATTTGAGCTACGTTAACGACCTGGTACTCAGTTCCAAATGGGTTCTTGAATCCCTTTAGCTTTGGAGTACGCATGTGAAGTGGCATTTGACCACCCTCGAAGCGAGCCGGAACTTGATAGCGAGCCTTTGTACCCTTGGTACCGCGACCTGCTGTCTTACCCTTGCTACCTTCACCACGGCCTACGCGTGTCTTGGCAGTCTTGCTACCCGGAGCCGGGCGAAGATGATGAACCTTAAGTGTCATGGTTACTTAACCTCCTCAACACTGACCAAGTGACGAACGGTGTTAACCATGCCACGAATTTCTGGACGATCTTCTTTGACAACAGTGTCGCCAA
>JBEION010000107.1:0-4076 GCA_040377565.1 Candidatus Nanopelagicales bacterium
CCATCTGGCGCAGACTCACCTGGCAAAACATCGCGATCTAAGATTTCGATTAGTTCACCTTGCGCATCGCGCTTAACCCAAAACCGTGGATGGATTACAACTCGAATTGAGCGTCCTTGCTGGGAGATTTCAGCTGAGACGGAATCGACCAAGAACGGCATGTCATCAGTTACAACTTGAACGACGCTGTGGAGTGACTGCCAGCCTTGTGCATCCAAGCTTGGAGAAAGTGCCTGAACTTTGGAAATGCGAGGTGTTCGACTTTGACCTAAGGCAACGTGTGACTTGATTAAACCTTCTAGGTCACGAACTTCAGTTCCTACAAGATCTTCCGGAGCGACTAAGTCAAAGTAGCGAGATACGACGGAAGTTAGGTCTTTGGAAATGGACTTTTCTACTCGTGAAATTAACTCGTCACGCGCCTCTTCTAAACGGCGCGAACCACGCGAGGTTACCGACACTTTAAAAAGCCTCCTGGGGTCACACTCGGCGCGTGAACACCTCATAACCCTACCAATTCAAGGACTGCTCTAGATTGGGGTGTGAGCATTTCTTGGCTACAAAGCCCTGAAGGACAGGCAGTAATCCACGCTGCCAGAGGCTACTCAGAACCCCTAACTGCGATCCCGGCGCTCCGTAAGCAGTTTTCCGAAATAACTCCCGAATTAATTTCACAAGCCTTCAGCCAAGCCCAGATGCAGCATCGGTTAGAAGCGCGCTGGGGACAATCTGCTGCCGAGTTATTACTGACCGAGGATGGAATCAGTCAAGCTACTAGACCGGTAGTTGCTCAGTACCGCGCTAACTTCATCGCACGCAAGTTTGGTACGAATGCCCACGTTTTAGATCTGACTTGTGGCTTGGGTTTTGATGCTCGCGAGTTTGCTCGTGCTGGATTGCGAGTTACAGGTGTTGAGATTGATTCAGAAATAGCAGAGTATGCCCGGCATAATCTCAAGGAATTTGGCGTTAGCGTTCATTGCGCTGATGCAAACGCCTTTGCAATTCCAAGTGATGTGGATGTTGTCTTCGTTGATCCAGCCCGTCGTGATCCAAATGCTGCAAAAGATTCAATGGGAAACACCAAGCGAATTTTTGATCCCACACAATGGTCTCCCAGCTGGGAAATGATTAATGAGATTGCAACGGCTCATCCTGTGATCGCAAAAGTCGCACCTGGAATAGACAAAGCTGAACTCTCTAATTGGGATGCGCGGTGGATCAGTTCTGATGGCGACTTAGTTGAATGTTTTCTAAGTAGCACAGGGTCTGGGATTCGGGCTGCAGTATTACTCGACGCTGCAAGTGATTCAACTGTCGAAATCTTGGGTGATGAGACAACTAAGACAAAGGCACTGGGTAGCTTCTTGGTGATTCCAGATCCCGCCTTGATTCGCGCCAGTGCATTGGATGCAGTCGCCTTGCTATGCAACGGTGGCTTAGTAAATGAACACATCGCTTGGTTGACTTCAGATGACACCGTTGCAATATCCAAGCTGGCTAACCAATCACCGAGTTTTGCTAGTGTTTTGAAAATCGAATCGCATTTCAAGTTTTCGGAAAAGCAGTTAGTCGCAAATCTTAAAGATGTCACTGCATCGGGTATCACTGTAATGACCCGAGGTATGCAACTAGATGTGGAAGCGATTCGCAAGCTGGCAGTGAAAGCAACTACAAGTGGTGGTCAAGAATTGATTATTGCGATCTATCGAGATGACGCAGGGCCACAAGCCTTAATCTGTCGACGCTATCTAAGTTGAGCTAAGTCGTGATCCAGCTGTCTAATTGCATCTGGACCAAGTCCACAGCACCCGCCTATCAATGTTGCTCCTGCAGAAACCCATTCAGTAACAATCTTTGACGGCAATGTAGTGTGCCCTTCGCCAATCCAGCACATGTTTTCGCCATCCCAAACTCTTCCAGCATTGGGATACACAACTAATGGCAGTGATGTTTTCGCGGAAAGTTTGTAAAGCAGTGAAGTTACATGCTCAGGCATAGTGCAGTTAACGCCAACCGCAACGATTGATTCACAGTCCTTAACAATTTCAGCAAGATGACCAATCCCCTGACCAGCACAAGTTGAGGCACCATCTTGAGCGCTCATTGTGATCCAAGCTGGAATGTGTGGGTATTCGGCTAGGACTTCAACTAGGGCGCGAACTTCATCTAAATCTGGAATGGTTTCACATGCAAAAACATCTGGATTAGCGCTAGCTAGCACTTCGATACGTTCCCGATGAAACTTAACTAAATCTTCGTGGGCAACGCCGTAGTTGCCCACATACTCTTGGCCGCCACCCAGCACTGCCCCATATGGTCCAACGCTGGCAGCTACCCAAACTTTTTCTGGCGCTGTTGCAGCAACATCTTTAGCAAGTGTTATTGAAAGGCGCATTAAGTCGTCAGCCTGTGCTTCAGTCATACCGGTTGCAACAAAACCAGTTCTGCTTGCTTGATAAGAGGCAGTAATGATTACTCGCCCACCAGCAGCAACATAATCTTGGTGAACCTCGGCAATCGCCTCAGGAGCATCGCGAAGTAATCGAGCCGACCAAAGCTTGTCAGCTAGATTGTGACCACGCTTTTCTAGTTCACCAGAAAGTCCACCATCAATTGGCCACGGACCCTTCGCTAACCAGCTTGCAAAACTAGTCACTATGCCACCACGTTTGTTATGTTCATCGAAGAATCTGTTGCGAAACTCAATTGTGAAGCATCACGACCTCGTTTGACTAATTCCGAGCCAAGAGCTGCAACCATTGCCCCATTGTCAGTACAAAGACCTGGACGTGGAATGCGTAACGAAATGTTGTGTTCTTGGCATCGTTGGGCTGCTTCTGTGCGCAACCTGCTATTCGCAGCCACGCCACCGCCAATCACCAAAGTTCCAACATCGTTGCTTAAGCAGGCATCGATAGCCTTTCGAAGCAATACATCAACAATTGCTTCCTGGAATGAAGCGGCGACGTCATTAACCATTATCGAATTGCCAGCCCGTTGCTCAGTTTCAATCCAACGAGCTACGGCAGTCTTAAGTCCAGAAAATGAAACATCAAACCGATGCTTAGCCATATCTTTAGGTGTCGTTAGGCCACGCGGAAAATCAATGGCGTTCGGATTTCCAGACTGGGCAGCTTTATCGATGTATGGTCCGCCTGGGAATGGCAAACCCAAAACCCGAGCAATCTTGTCGAATGCTTCACCTGCTGCATCATCAATTGTCTGACCGAGTTGAATTACGTCTTCAGTAATGTCAGGCACTAACAACAATGACGAGTGACCGCCCGAAACCAGCATTGCCACACTTGGTTCATCAAGTGGTCCGTGCTCAAGTTGATCAACGCATACGTGCGCAGCTAAGTGATTAACTCCATAAATTGGTTTGCCCAAAGCAACTGCTAGCGACTTTGCGGCAGCAACACCAACAAGCAAGGCTCCGGCTAAGCCTGGACCGGATGTAACGGCAATTGCATCAACATCAGCAAGTTTGATGTTGGCAGTTTTACAAGCACGCTCAATCGTGGGCACCATTGCTTCTAGGTGCGCACGGCTAGCAATTTCCGGTACTACCCCACCGAACCGGGCATGTTCATCAACACTCGATGCAACTTCATCGGCCAACAAAGTTGTGCCGCAGACAATTCCAATTCCGGTTTCATCACACGAAGTTTCAATTCCCAAAATCAATGGCTCAGACATTAGCTACTCGCTTTCGCATAATGTTTGCATCAATTGTGTTTCCGTAATAATTGCGCCGGACGTCGATTCGCTCATAGCCGCGCGATGCATACATCTTCATCGCTGCGTCATTGTCACTGCGAACCTCTAAGAAGATCTCTCGAACATTTCGCAGGACTGCCTGCGATTCAAGCCAATCCATCAGAGCCGTACCAATTCCTTTGCCCTGCTGATCTTTGGCAACTGCAACCGTGTTTACATCGCCTTGTTTACCTACATATCTAAATGAGGCATAACCAACAATTTGTGAATCTAGAACTGCCACTGAAACATCACGGGAAATCGAAACTTCAGCAAGCTCTCCGAGGAACAGTTCTTCACTCCAGGTATCAATC
>JBEION010000129.1:0-3607 GCA_040377565.1 Candidatus Nanopelagicales bacterium
GACCCGGTTAAGGATTACCTAAAGCAAATCGGTAAAGTTCCGTTGCTTAACGCTGAAGAAGAAGTAGACCTTGCTAAGCGAATCGAAGCGGGTTTGTTTGCGGAAGAACTACTTGCAACTCGTGGACCATTCAAGGATCGTCGTCAGGGTGATTACGAATGGATTGCCGAAGACGGACAGCGCGCAAAGAATCACTTGCTTGAAGCAAACCTTCGTCTCGTTGTATCGCTAGCAAAGCGTTACACCGGTCGTGGCATGTTGTTCTTGGACTTGATCCAAGAAGGAAACCTTGGTCTGATCCGCGCCGTTGAAAAGTTTGACTACACCAAGGGTTACAAGTTTTCAACTTATGCAACTTGGTGGATTCGTCAGGCGATTACTCGCGCGATGGCTGACCAGGCTCGCACAATTCGTATTCCAGTTCACATGGTTGAAGTCATCAACAAGCTGGCACGTGTTCAGCGCCAGATGCTTCAAGACCTTGGCCGGGAACCAACACCTGAAGAACTAGCTCGCGAACTCGACATGACACCTGAAAAGGTCGTTGAAGTTCAAAAGTATGGCCGCGAACCTATTTCGCTACACACCCCACTTGGTGAAGAAGGCGATAGCGAATTCGGCGACTTGATCGAAGACTCCGAAGCCATTGTTCCGGCAGATGCAGTGTCATTCACTTTGTTGCAGGAACAGTTGGACTCAGTGCTTGATACTTTGTCAGATCGCGAATCTGGTGTGGTCAAGATGCGCTTTGGTCTAACCGATGGACAGCCAAAGACTTTGGATGAAATCGGAAAGGTTTACGGCGTAACCCGTGAGCGCATCCGTCAGATTGAATCCAAGACCATGTCAAAGCTTCGCCACCCATCACGTTCACAGGTATTGCGCGATTACTTAGATTAAGAATTACTGGTCAATAGATGGCCGTTGCGAAAAGGGATTAGCCAAGCGCTGATCCCTTTTTGCGTGTCGCAGACCTACGATTCATTGAATTTCGGGCAGGGTTAAGATGTAAATGTTTTCTTCCTCTGGCGGTGTTAAATGAAGTCGGCTATTCGATTTTCAGTAATGGGTTTGGCCTTAGCTCTGGCCATAAGTGGCTGTGGTGGCACCAAGTCTGAAACATCTGATGGGGAAACCGTCACAGTACCTGCTGGCACTCCACCGATCTGGTCATTAACCGGATTGCCAGGACCAGATGATGCCCAGATTCAGCCAATCGTTGTAGTGAAGATCGAGAACGATCCAATCGTGCGCCCGCAAACTGGTCTAGATCGCGCTGACTTAATCTTTGAAGAATTAGTCGAAGGCGGCATGACTAGATTTGCCGTAATTTACCAATCAGATTTGCCAGATGAAGTTGGCCCAGTTCGAAGCGTTCGCCACGTGGACGTAGCCATTGCCGAGCCAATTGCAGATGCATTTGTATTCTCAGGTGGCGCTCGTCGAACCATGAAGTTCGTTAAGCGCAAAATCCCAACCTCAATCAGCATTGTTAATGAAGGCGCACCAGGCATGTATCGCAAACCTGGGATTCCAGCACCACACGACATCTTTTTGAAGATGAGTGAAATGCTCGATTCAATTGCACCGAAGAACACACTTAGCACGGGCTTCTTCGTTCGCCCAGAAGTTAAGCCAGTTGTAGCATCAGCATCACCTTCTGCCAGCTCAAGTACTTCAGCTTCACCTAAACCTTCGTCGACAGCATTAACTGGAAAACCAGTCACACAAGTTGGCGTGAAATTCAGTGGCTTCTCCGGACCTAACTGGAAATGGAATGCGGCTGACAAAATGTGGATGCGCAGTGAAGGCATCAAACCATTCCTTAATAAAGACGGAACTCAATTCGGAACTAACAACTTGGTCATTATTGAAGTTCGCGAAATCGATGCGGGCTACAAGGGACAAACCGGCGGTTACGTTCCGCGCACAGTCTTGACTGGCTCGGGCCGCGCTTGGGTTCTTACTGACGGTAAAGCCGTAGAGGTTGCCTGGAAGAAACCATTCGTAGATGCCCAAATGGAACTAACCGACCTTGATGGCAACCCATTCACAATGCCAACTGGTCGCACCTGGGTTGAGTTATTGCCGGTAGTTGCCGAAGGTCAAACTGGGTTTACTGGCGAATACAGTTTCAACGGAACTTTGGTGCCACTAAAAGATTTGCCGCTACCAGCAGCCACGCCAGAACCTAGCGATAGCGCTACGCCTTAACTTGGATTTTTTGATGACTAGTAACGAAAGAAATTAAGCGTTATCTAGCTGGTGAGTTTCATCTTGAACATCAACAGCAACTGCGCGAAGACGAACTTCGTGCTCTTTGAAGTGATGTCCACAGAACTGAAGGGCAGAGCCACGTTCAAGGAACACGCGAACTAGCGCTTGTGCAGCACATCGGTCACAACGATCAGCAGCAGTAAGTGGAGTACGAGTGATTGTTGAAGTCATCCTTGCACCAGTTCCTTTGAATCGTTTTACGTGTTCTGACTATTGTGTAATCATTTCAGAGTCTTCGCTTTCTAACACGCCGAAGACTTGCAACAAGCATCCAGGTTCACTACTGGCGTATTTGCATCTGCAATTAACTAACTAGAAACTCAAATTCACAAACGCACTTAAGTTTGCAGGGAAAGCGGCGTGGCAGCCCTGTATAAGCACTAAAAATGCCTATTCTTAAAGGGTTATGGCAGCCAAAAAGACCGCAGCAGTTGCGGGTGATTACAACGCATCTGATCTTTCGGTCTTAGAGGGCCTAGACGCGGTCCGTAAGCGTCCGGGAATGTACATCGGTTCCACAGACTCTCGAGGCTTAATGCATTGCCTGTGGGAGATCATCGATAACTCAGTAGATGAGGCACTTGGCGGCCATTGCACTCGAATTGAAGTCACTTTACATTCTGACCAAATCGCGGAAGTTCACGATAACGGCCGCGGTATCCCAGTTGATGTTGAGCCAAAAACCAAGCTCACTGGTGTCGAAGTTGTAATGACCAAACTCCATGCTGGTGGCAAGTTTGGTGGCGGCTCTTACACCGCATCTGGCGGTTTGCACGGTGTTGGTGCATCGGTTGTTAATGCGCTCTCGAGTCGCATGGATGTCGAAGTCGATCGCTCTGGCAACACGCACGTCATGAGCTTTAGTCGCGGCGCACCTGGCGTGTTCGTTGGCAAAGACGAAACTGGCAAGTTCACCAAGCAAGGTGGCCTAAAGAAAGCTGGCAATCCAGCAAAGAAGACTGCAACTGGAACTCGCATTAAGTTCTGGGCAGATTCGCAAATCTTCACCCCAGATGCTGCTTTTGATTTAGACGAGATTCATGCCCGCGCCCGCCAGACTTCGTTCCTAGTTCCTGGGTTAACCATCGTGGTTACCGACAATCGCTTAAAGAGCGATAACACTTCTGAGTTTGTGCACGTTGGTGGCATTTCCGAGTTCTGTGAATTCTTAACAACTGGCGAAGCAGTTTCACCAGTGATTCGACTTAAGGGTTCTGGCAAGTTCACTGAAACTGTCCCAGTACTTGATGACCAAGGACACATGACGCCGCAATCTGTAGAACGCGAACTTGGTGTGGACATCGCACTGCTTTGGAACAACACTTACGAC
>JBEION010000163.1:0-3011 GCA_040377565.1 Candidatus Nanopelagicales bacterium
CTAGTTAGCCCAACTCGGAACAGCTCAACCATTTCATCGATCTCTGACTCAGTAGTGCTAAGTGGCGGCGCAACCTGAAGTGCACCGCCCCAAATCGCACGTGAGATGACACCAACATCGCGACACTTGCCATACATCGCAGGGGCCATGTTTGGATCTGCCATTTGAATTCCACCTAAGAAACCAACGCCGGTGCGAACTTCACTCACTACGTCTAAATCTTCAAGTGTTCGCAGGGCGCTAGCGAACTTATCTTCCAACTTAGCTACGTGAGCAGGCAGATTTTCGCGCATCATGATCTTGATGTTTGCCACGCCGGCAGCCGCAGCAGTGGCGTGACCACCGTAGGTGTAGCCATGACGCCAAACACCAGCACTCGGTGCGTAAAAAGTTTCCCAAACTGATGGAGCAGCAATTACTGCGCCCATTGGCGCATAACCGGAAGTCAAGCCCTTTGCGACCGTCATCAAATCGGGCTGCAATCCATATCGAGTTGAAGCAAACCAATCGCCGCAGCGACCAAAACCGTTGATGACTTCATCGGCCACGAAAAGAATGTTGCGCTCAGCACAGGCTTTGCGAACTGTTTGTAGGTATAAATCTGGTGGAATCCGAACGCCACCAGCACCTTGAATTGGTTCGCAGAAAAATGCAGCGATATTTTCTTCGCCGATTCGATCAATAGTCGCGATCATTTCATCGGCATCATCCCAAGGAACGCGAACCACGTCTTCAACTAATTCGGAGTATCCGTCGTTGTTTGGCGGGATACCAGCAATGGAAGTGCCACCGGCATGCATGCCGTGGTAGCCGTTTTCGCGGAAGACAATAACTTTCTTCGATGGCTTACCTTGCAAGGTCCAGAATCGGCGTGACATTTTCAAGGCGGTATCAATACTGTCGCTACCGCCAGAAGTGAAAAAGATCTTTGAATCTGGCACTGGCGAAATCGAGGCAACTAAATCGGCAAGTTCAATCGTTGGGGCAGTGGTGCATTCGCCAAATGAAGAGTATGAGGCGATGTCGGCAGCTTGAGCGGCCATTGCTTCGCCAATTTCTTTACGGCCATGTCCAACGTTCATGTACCAAAGAGCGCCTGCGGCATCAAAGTATTTTTTGCCCTTGTCATCCCAAACCCATGACCCTTCACCCTTAGTCATAACTAGAGGACCATTGGTGGAAATTGCATTCATGTCAGCGAAACCGTGCCAGAAAGCGTTAGACATTTTTACTCCTTCGAATTGATTCCAGAATACCGACAAAGCCTTACCCTGTGGCATAGTTAGCCCATGATTTCTTGGCCGATTACTGAGCCAGTGCTGGTAGATAAGGCACTGATGTTGCGGCCCTGGCACTTGGATGACGTTAATAGCGTTTACGAAATTTGCCAGGATCCAGCAATTCAAGAATTTACGACGGTTCCAGTGCCTTATACAAAAGAAATTGCTGACTTCTGGATTAGGTCTTCACCTCAAAAGTACCTGGAGCGAGACAAGATATCTCTGGCTGGAATTCGCAACGGCGAAATTGTGTTGTCAGTATCTATTCATGGAATTCACGAATTCGATCACGTTGGCGAAATTGGTTACTGGGTTAGCCCAAATGCTCGCGGTGAAGGCCTAGCAGCACTTGCGGTGAAAATGATTTCTGATTTTGGATTTGCAATTGGATTTCGGCGCCTGTTCGCAATCACTTTGCCAGATAACTTGGCATCCCAAAAGTCTTTGATCAATGCTGGTTTTGAATTAGAAACCGTTTTACGTGATCGGATGACAAGACGAAATGGAACCCAAGCGAATGCAGTTGTGTTTGCGAAGTTTCCAGATGTAAAAATTACGGATTAACCCGCAACAATATCGCCTTCAGCTCGGCTGACTTCAACACCAAGTCCTTCAAGATAAGCCTGGGCAGCATCAAGGTCAGCGGTCTCGCCCTTGAATTCAACAATCATCCAGCCGAAGTGATTTTCGATTGCAGCTCTGCGAATACTAGGAATCACATTGAAGTCTTTAACCACGTGATAGATCACCGGTTCTGCAACTTGGGATTCCGGAAAGGTTAGTCGAAGGTGACGGCTGTTCATACGGAGATCTCCTTGGTGCGCTCGGCTCGATTTACTGCTGACACTACTGCCTTAAGTGATGAAGTAACGATGGAGGAGTCAATTCCAACTCCCCAAAGCATTTGGCCAGCTACTGCGCACTCTACGTAAGAGGCTGCTTGGGCATCGCCGCCGCTACTCATTGCGTGTTCGTGATAGTCAAGCACTCGAACATCAACACCAACTTGAGCCATTGCATTACAGAAAGCAGCAATTGGACCATTTCCAATTCCTTCGACTTCAACATCACCGGAAGTCTTGTCGCTCATAGCAACTTTGACTCGTGTGTCACCTTCAACATCGCTGTCAACGGCAACCGTCTTTAGTTTGAAACGACCCCAAGGACTTTCAGAGCTTGGCAAGTATTCATCCTGGAAGTAATCCCACATTTGGGCTGGAGTAACTTCGCCACCTTCAGTGTCAGTGTGAGTCTGGATTACTGCGCTGAATTCAATTTGCAGACGGCGTGGAAGTTCTAACTTGTTTTCGGTGCGCATGATGTATGCGACGCCACCTTTGCCAGATTGGGAGTTCACGCGAATCACGGCTTCGTAACTGCGGCCAACATCTTTAGGATCGATCGGCAAGTAAGGCACGTTCCAGGTGAACTTATCGACTTCAACACCAGCAGCTTTAGCATCTTGTTTCATGATGTTTAGGCCCTTATTGATTGCATCTTGATGTGAACCTGAGAAAGCAGTGAAAACTAGGTCGCCACCATAAGGATGACGCTCTGGTACAGGGAGCTGATTGCAGTATTCAACTGTCCGACGAATTTCATCGATATTGCTGAAGTCAATCTGCGGATCGATACCTTGACTGAACAAGTTCATGCCAAGGGTTACCAAACAAACATTGCCAGTTCGTTCGCCGTTACCGAATAGGCAACCTTCAATGCGATCGCTCGGCC
>JBEION010000260.1:0-1968 GCA_040377565.1 Candidatus Nanopelagicales bacterium
AGGTTGACTGCAAATGCCAGTGAGGCTTGATACGGATCATCGATTGGGCCAATGTCATGACCTAAGTGCCGGTAACCCTTTTCGACGCGCAAGCTATCTAGAGCGTGGTAACCGGCTCGGCGCAGACCAAGTCCTTCACCCGCTTCGATCACTGAGTCATAAATCGATACTGCCATGTCGTTGGTTGGATAAAGTTCGTAACCAAGTTCGCCAACAAAACTTACGCGCAAGCAAAGTGCTGAACCATTTCCAACTTCAATCTCACGAGCAGTTCCCCATGGCTGGTTTTCAGTTGAGAAATCAGCTGGGCTAATGCGCGATAACAACTCTCGCGAGTTAGGTCCCATGATTCCAATGGTTGCCAAACCTGCGCTGGCATCAAACGTGGCCGCTGCGTGGCCGCGTGCGGCTCTTCGCAACATTGCCAGAGTCTTAGTTTGAGCAGCCGTAGGTGTGACAACCAGGAATCGATCTTCAGCAAGTCTGGTGATCGTGCCATCTAGTTCAATGCCGCCACCCTTGTTAAGCATGAGGGTGTAAACAACTCGGCCAATCTTCACATCCATGTTGGATGTGGTTACAGACTGAATGACCTTAAGTGCATCAGGGCCAGCAACTTCAACTTTTGTGAAGGTCGAAAGATCAAAGATTGCTACTGCTTCACGCGCTGCTTTATGTTCGGCAGCAGAATGCTCGAACCAGTTCTGGCGTTGGTAGCTGTATTCGTATTCCCGCTTTGTGCCAGCGGGAGCAAACCAATTCGCACGTTCGTAACCAACTAGTTCGCCAAATACTGCGCCGGCCGCATCGACTCGATCATGCAATGGTGAACGGCGGATATTGCGAGCGGTGTAAGGCTGCAAGAACGGCCAGTGCATTGCATATAGGCGGCCAAGGCCTTCTTTAGTGCGTTCATGCATGTAAGGGCGGTTTGCTTGGTACTTCGAGAATCGCTGAACATCAACAGCCGAAACATCGGTAGTTGGTGTGCCAGCAACAATCCATTCAGCCAATGCCCTACCGGCACCTGGTGCATAAATGATGCCTTGGCTGTTAAAGCCAGCAGCAATCCATAACCCATCAACTTCAGCAGTCTCGCCTAGGCAAAAACTTGCATCTGGCGTGAATGACTCTGGGGCATTTAGGAAGCGTGAGTAATTAGCAGTCTTTAGCGCTGGGATTCGATCTTCCGCAAAACCCTTGATTGCAGCAAAGTGCTCCCAGTCTGGATCAAACTCACCAAAGGCAAAGTCTTTAGCCAAAGTACGGGAATCAACTGGAATTCCATCAGGTTCGAATGCGCCTACAACTAGTGAGCCGTTATGACCTCGTACATATAAGTAGCCATCTAAATCGCGCAGCACTGGAAGTGGAACATCTGCGCCTTCGATCGGATCAGTAGTTACGTGCACATGAGCTGCTGGATAAAGCGGAACCATTGCCCCACACTTTTCAGCTAGCTCGCGTGTCCAAAGTCCTGCTGCCAAAACTAAGTTTTCACATTCAACAATTCCTTGATCAGTTTCCACTGCAGTGATGCGGCCATTTACTTTCTGAACTCCGGTAACGGTCACACCTTCACGAATTGTTACTCCGCGAGTGTGAGCACCTTTAGCAAATGCCATTGCAGCTCGACCTGGATTAACGTGTCCATCTTCAGCGTGATGCATTCCGCCAAGTAGTCCGTCAGACGTGGCAAGCGGATGAAGTTTGGCAACTTGTTCAGGCGTTACTAGTTCACTGGAAATTCCGTTGTGACTTGCGACCATATGGCTATAGCGCAATTCATCTAATCGGCTTGGAGTTCTGGCAAGCGATAGAGAGCCATTTTGCTTTAGCGAAACATTTATTCCAGTTTCTTTTTCAATCGCTCGATAAGCATCGATTCCGTAATAAGAAAGTTTCGTCATGGCATGAGTTGCTCGGGAGCGAACAACTAAACCTGCTGCGTGCCAACTCGTTCCTGAG
>JBEION010000140.1:0-3430 GCA_040377565.1 Candidatus Nanopelagicales bacterium
CCCAGAAAGGACCGGCGGTCTTCGGTTTGTTCTCTTGAACTTTAGGTGCTGGGGACCCGCCAAGTCAAAATGGCAGTTCCCCGGCCTAAAAATTAGTCTTCGTCTTCGACCATCAAGTTACGGGTTTTGTTTGGATCAACTTGAATTCCAACGCCCATAGTTGTGGAAATTACGGCCTTCTTGATGTAGCGACCCTTTGAAGAGGATGGCTTCACGCGAAGTACTTCATCCAAAGCTGCTGCGTAGTTCTCGACTAGCTGCTGCTCGGTGAAGGATGCCTTACCGATGATGAAGTGCAGGTTTGAGTGCTTATCAACGCGGAATTCGATCTTTCCGCCCTTGATGTCCTCGACTGCCTTACCAACGTTAAGAGTTACAGTTCCTGTCTTTGGGTTTGGCATTAGGTTACGTGGACCCAGTACCTTACCTAGACGACCGACCTTACCCATCAAATCTGGAGTTGCTACGACTGCATCAAAATCAGTCCAGCCGCCTTCGATCTTTGTGATTAGGTCATCGACACCGACATAGTCAGCGCCAGCAGCGCGAGCTTCGTCAGCCTTTTCACCGGCGGCAATAACCAAGACGCGTGCGGTCTTGCCGGTTCCGTGTGGAAGGTTAACGGTGCTTCGCACCATCTGATCAGCTTTACGAGGATCCACGCCAAGCAGCATTGCTACTTCAACGGTCTGGTCAAACTTAGAGCTTGTTGCTCCAGCTTTTGCCAAACGGGCTGCGGCTAGTGGGCTGTAAAGATTGTCTTTATCAATTGTTGCTGCGGACTTGTTGTACGCCTTACCGTGCTTCATGTTTTCTCCTCTTTCGTTGGAGTTCGTGGTGCGAGCATGAAGTGCCCTCCCACTGGATTGGGTTATTAACCGACGGTGATGCCCATTGAGCGAGCAGTACCTTCGATGATCTTCATTGCTGCATTAATGTCATTGGCATTAAGGTCAACCATTTTGGTCTGGGCGATTTCGCGCACCTGATCCTGGCTGATGTTTGCAACTTTGTTGGTGTGCGGAACGCCTGAACCTTTTTCAACGCCTGCGGCTTTGAGGATCATTCGTGCTGCTGGTGGTGTCTTTGTAACGAAGTCGAAGGAACGGTCTTCGTAAACCGTAATTTCAACTGGAATTACATTTCCACGCTGTGACTCTGTTGCAGCGTTATACGCCTTGCAGAAGTCCATGATGTTTACACCGTGCTGACCAAGCGCTGGACCAACCGGTGGAGCAGGGTTTGCTTCTCCGGCCTTGATCTGCAACTTGATAAGTCCAGTGACCTTTTTCTTTGGGGCCATGTCTATCGCGTCCTTTTTCTTTTCGTTGTTTCTTTAGTTCTTGTGAATCTGGTTGAAGCCCAGTTCCACAGGAGTTTCACGACCGAAGATCTCTACAAGACCTACGACCTTTTGTGCATCCAAGTTAATCTCGGAAATCGTTGCGTGCAAAGTGGCGAATGGTCCATCAACCACAGTTACGGAATCGCCGATGTTTAGATCGATGTCGATCTTGGCGCCGCTTGCGCTGCCACCCTTTTCGCCAGCTGATGCAGCAGCGGCAGTTGCCACTGATGCGATTGCCTTTTGCTGACTTGGGCGAAGCATGTCGAAAGCTTCATCCATTGAAAGCGGTGCTGGGTTGTGACCCTGTCCAACGAATCCGGTTACACCAGGTGTGTGGCGAACAACGCCCCATGATTCATCAGTTAGATCCATGCGAACTAAAACGTATCCCGGGAACTTGTTGCGCTTAACTTGCTTGCGAACACCGTTCTTAATTTCAGTAACTTCTTCAGAAGGAACATTTACTTCATAGATGTAGTCCTCCATGTTTAGAGAGACTGCGCGGGTTTCTAAGTTTTGCTTTACGCGGTTTTCAAAACCTGCGTATGAGTGAATAACAAACCATTCACCAATTTGTGATTCCAAGCGGGCGCGGAATGCAACAAGTGGATCTTCGTCTTCGTCAGCCGCTACTGCTTCAGGAGCAGCAGCCTCAACTGGTGCTTCTTCAACTGCAACTTCTTCGGTTGCAAGTTCTGCTTCTACAACAGCAGTTAGATCAAAGTTTTCGTCGGCTGAAGTTGTTGAAACTTCGCCGTCTAGGTCAACATCAGTTGCGCCATCGTAGGCAACATCAGTTGCTTCAATTGCTTCTTCGTTAGAAGTTGGCATATCAACGGCAACCGATGACAAAGCGTCATCAGACTGTGGAGCTACAGCTTCTAAGAACGGTGATTCAGACACGTTTTATTCCTTACCTCACGACTAACCGAAAATCAGTAGAACTAGTTTGACGAATGCAAAATCAAGAGCAGCGATGATCAATCCCATAATGATTACGAAAACCACTACAACAGCTGTGTAGGTAACCATTTGTTCTTTGGTTGGCCAGACAACTTTCTTTAACTCGAACATCACTTGGCGCAAGAAAAGTGACATGCGACTAAACAAACCAAGGCGCTCAGTACTGTTAACGCTCACTGTCTTTCCTTTCTTCGCCGGAACTTTCTTCACCTAAAAAATCTTCTGTCTTACTTATTGCAGCAGGGCCGGAGGGACTTGAACCCCCAACCACCGGTTTTGGAGACCGGTGCTCTACCAATTGAGCCACGACCCTCTGGCACAATTTCGATCCGCACTCGCCTACCTGTTTCTAGGCACGCTTGCGCAGACTAAGAATTGTGTCGGTGAGTCAAGTCTAGACCCATTTTTGGCGGAGCAAAAACCACAGATTTCCGCCCCGGTAATGCCAATTCCAACTTAATAGGCAATACTTATGCGCGTGAACAAACCTCGAGTTTCCGCCCGAATTGGGGCCATTGCAGAGTCCGCGACCTTAGCTGTTGACGCCAAAGCTAAGGCATTAAAGGCCGCCGGTCGGCCAGTTATTGGCTTCGGAGCTGGTGAACCAGATTTCCCAACTCCTGACTACATAGTTGAAGCCGCCGTTGCTGCTTGCCGCGATCCAAAGTGGCATCGCTACACACCTGCCGGCGGTCTGCCAGAACTAAAGTCAGCGATTGCAGCAAAGACATTGCGCGATTCTGGTTTTGTTGTTGATCCAAGTCAGGTTTTGATTACTAATGGTGGCAAGCAAGCGCTTTACAACGCGTTCGCTGCATTGCTAGATCCAGGTGACGAAGTGTTGCTTCCAGCTCCCTACTGGACTACTTATCCAGAATCAATTCGTCTAGCTGGTGGAATTCCAGTTGAAATCATGACTGATGAATCAACTGGTTACCGCACTTCAGTTGCACAACTTGAAAAAGCAATCACACCAAAGACCAAAGCATTAGTTTTTGTTTCGCCAAGTAATCCAACTGGCGCGGTTTACTCCCCTGCTGAAGTTGAAGCAATTGGTCAATGGGCAGTTGAAAAAGGTATCTGGGTAGTAACAGATGAAATTTACGAACACTTGGTTTA
>JBEION010000276.1:0-1741 GCA_040377565.1 Candidatus Nanopelagicales bacterium
ATGCACTCAGGCAGAATAGAGACATGTCCGCGCTTCGCATTAGCCAAGTTTCCAGCATTGAAGAAATGGAAGCAGTCAGCGCATTTCTATGCAAAGTGTGGGCTGGCGGACCTGAAGTAGTCCCATTTGATTTAGGTATTGCCGTGCTACATGTTGGTGCATATTGCAGCGCAGCTTATGACGGCGATGAGATGGTGGCTGCATCCTTTGGTTTCCGAGGTGTTTTCAACGATAAAGACATCCTGCATTCTCACGTCACCGGTTCATTTCAACCTGGCGCTGGCTATGAACTTAAGCAGCATCAATTCAAATGGGCAAAGCAACAGGGTCTAGCTGGAATCACTTGGTCTTTTGATCCCCTGGTTCGCCGTAACTGTGTCTTTAATTTCGACAAACTTGGCGCAACTGCTGTTGAGTATTTGCCAAACTTCTACGGCACCATGACTGATGAAATAAACGCTGGCGATGACTCAGATCGATTATTCGTTTACTGGGATCTGGCGCAAGGTAAGGCTGATGGAAGTGTGTCACCAGATGCAATCACCGTTGAGATTCCCGAAGACATAGAGGCGCTTCGCCGAACTGATCTTGCGGCAGCAAAAGTTTGGCGAGCACAAACTCGCGAGACTTTAGAGCCCTTAATGGCAAAAGGTTGGACCATCAAGGCAATGCAAGATCGAACTCACTTACTAGTAGAGCCACCGAAGTAAAGGGACAAAATGAAACTCGAAGCTGTTGAACTAATTCGTCTTGATGTTCCTTTGAAGTCTGCCTTTCGTACATCCGAGGGCTCAGTAACAGTTCATGAAGTTGTGTGGGTGCACGCGATCACTGATGTCGGTGAAGGCTGGGCTGAGTGTGCGGCCAATGCGCTACCTGATTACTCAAGTGAGTACCACACGGCTGCTGCCGGAGTACTCCGCGATTTCTTTATCCCAGAAGCCATGAAACTTGGTAATCAATTAACTGCTGAAGCTATCGCGCCAGCACTGCATTGGGCTAAAGGTCATCGCATGGCAAAGGCCGCATTAGAAACTGCTGTGCTTGATGCCCAATTACGAGCAAGTGGCACTTCCTTTGCAACCTACCTCGGCGCTACCAAGACAAAAGTTCCTGCCGGTGTTTCAGTAGGCATCATGGACACTCTGCCTGAGCTAATGAAAACCGTTGAAGGCTACCTTGCTGATGGCTACCTGCGAATCAAACTAAAGATCGAACCAGGCTGGGATTACGAACCAGTGAAGTTAGTACGTGAAACCTTTGGTCCAGATCTTCTACTTCAAGTTGATGCTAATACCGCTTATACGCGGGATGATTTTGATCTACTAAAGCGTCTAGATGAATTCAATCTCTTGCTGATTGAACAGCCGATCGAAGAAGAGGACATCTTGGGTCATGCTCGGTTAGCTGAGTACATAACGACCCCAGTTTGCCTCGATGAATCAATTGTTTCGGCCGGAGTCGCGCGAGATGCAATTGAAATCGGAGCTACCTCGATTATCAACATCAAGCCAGCTCGCGTTGGTGGCTACATCGAAGCTGTAAAGATTCACAATGTTGCCCAAGCCGCTGGAATTCCAGTTTGGTGTGGTGGCATGTTGGAAACCGGTATCGGAAGAGCTGCAAACTTGGCACTAGCTGCGCTACCTAACTTCACTTTGCCTGGTGATACTTCAGCATCCGCTCGCTACTTTGAAACCGATACCACCGAGCCATTTGTTTTGGTTGATGGGCACATTGA
>JBEION010000127.1:0-3661 GCA_040377565.1 Candidatus Nanopelagicales bacterium
CGCGTAAGTATAACGATGAGGCTCCTACACGCGCGCCTCGTAAGTACAACGACGAAGCACCGACTCGCGCACCACGCGCTCGTCGTGACGATGCTCCAACAAGTCGCGCTCCACGTACATATAGAGATGAAGCTCCAGCTCGCGCACCTCGCACCAAGAGTGACGAAGTCTATGCACCAAAGTCTCGCTTGCCACGTGAGAAGCCCTCGACTGAACGCGTAAGCAGCAAGAGCGCAATGTCAGAAGACTCTGCTGAGGTTGCATTAGATACTGCATCAAGCTCTTGGGCTGAACTAGGTGTGTCAACTGAATTACTCAGCACGCTAAAGCGTCAAGGAATTGATTCACCATTCCCAATTCAGGCTAAGACTTTGCCAGATGCAATTAGCGGTCGCGATGTTTTAGGTCGCGGACAAACTGGTTCTGGAAAAACTTTGGCATTCGGCCTTGCAATGGTTACTCGTTTAGCGCATCGCAAAGCAACTGCAAAGCATCCACTTGGAATTGTTTTGGTTCCAACTCGTGAACTTGCGATGCAGGTAACTGATGCTTTGATGCCATATGCGCAGGCTGTCGATCTAGACATTCGTTTAATTGCTGGTGGTATGCCATACGCAAAACAAATTGATGCCCTAAAGCGTGGTGTGCCAATTGTGGTTGCCACACCAGGTCGCCTAAATGACTTAGTCGAGCAAGGACATATCAACTTAAGCAAAATCGAAATCACGATTCTCGATGAAGCTGACCAGATGTGTGACATGGGATTCATGCCACAGATCGTTGAAGTCCTGGACATGACAAAACCAAATTCCCAGCGCTTACTATTCAGTGCGACTTTGGATAAAGATGTAGACAAGATCGTTCGCAAGTATTTGCACGATCCAGTCGAGCATGCAACGAACTCAGGTAAGGCTTCAGTTAAGACAATGACGCATTACTTATTCATTACATATAGTGAGGACAAGCCAGCGATCCTGGCCGAGATTGGTTCCCGCAAGGGCAAGACCATGTTCTTTGCTCGCACTCAAGCTGGCGTAGATCGCATCGCCAAGGACCTTGCCAACAAGGGTGTGCCAGCTGGCGCATTGCATGGTGGGAAAACCCAAGCCGTTCGTACCCGCACTTTGAATGCTTTCAAAGAAGGAATTACAGACGTGTTAGTTGCAACTGACGTTGCTGCTCGCGGTATTCACGTTGATGGTGTCAGCTTGGTAGTCCACATTGATCCACCAAATGATCACAAGGATTACCTGCACCGCGCTGGCCGCACCGCTCGCGCAGGTGAGACTGGCGCAGTCGTAACCATGATTGGCCCACGTCAGCAAAAGGCAGTAACTGCAATGACTTCCCGCGCTGGAGTAGATCCAGAAGTGGTCAAGGTTAAGCCAATGTCCAAGGAACTAGTTGCCATCACAGGTGCCAAAGAGCCAACCGGAATTGCTTGGAAACCACCAGCAGAACCGCCAGCGCGCGGCCGCCGACCAGGTGGTCCAAGCAGATCTGGTGGCGGACGCCCGCAAGGTCGTTCCGGCGGATCTCGCGGCGGATCCCGCTCAAGATAGGCGTTTTTCGATTCCGACAAATCGGATTTTCAACTCGGCCAATCTGCCCCTATTCTTTTGATACGGGGAAATGAGGAATTCAAATGAGTGACAGCAAGGGTCTAGGCCGCTTTTTTAAGGTTGACGAATCTGGCGATGCCGGTTCAAATGGTGTGCGCGATTTCGCAGAAGCCGAAAGAACTATCAATGCATTACAGGGTCGAATCACTGAACTAGAGGGCGCAGTTGGCCGCCCAAGCTTTATCGACATGGATGAAGACGCATTAACTCAGATCGCAGCAGAAGATGCAGCTGTAATAATCCGCGCCGCACGCCTTCGTGCTGGCAAGTTGATCGAACAAGCCACCGACACTTTGCAGCAAGCAGAGTCCGAGCGCGAACAAATCCGCGCCAGCTGTGAACTAGATGCCCGCCAAACTCGCGAAGCCGCAAATGTTGACGCTCGTAAACTACGTGCTGAAGCTACCGCAACACTTGAAACTGCTCGTGATCAAGCAGCTCAACTACTTGAAGCAACTCAGAATGATGCAGACTCGCAGGCTGCTGAAAATCAGAAAGTCATCGCAAAACTTCTTGATGACGCAACCCGTCGTGCAAACGAAGTGGCTTCTGAAGCTGAAGTACTAAAGGCAAACGTTGATAAAGATTTAGCTGCACAACGCGCCCAGACTGAACAAGAACTAGCGACGCTTCGTGCGAATGCCGATTCTGAACTTTCAAATCTTCGCAGCGAAACCGACAAGAGCACTTCGTCTCAAATCGCTGCGGCTCAAGCTGAAGCAAAGCGTTTACAAACTGAAGCCACAAATGCCGCACAAGCCATGCTTGAAAAAGCGACTGGCGATGCTCAGGCTTTGCTTGCTAAGTCAACAGGTGACGCTCGCGCACTCGGTGAAGACTCAAGCAAGAGCCACGCTGCAACTATTGCGGATGCACAAGCAAAGCTTCAAGCCGCTGAAAAGCAAGCAGAACTCATCGTTTCTCAAGCACAAGCTAAGGCAGATGAAATTGTTCGAGTTGCGTCACAGAATTCTCGCGCCGAAGCCGAATCTTTGCGCCAAGCAGCTATTGCCTACCGCGACAATGTTTTAGTTTCAGTCGACGCTAACCGCAAGGTTCTTGACGATCTAACAAAGCGCATTGCAGATCTTCGCGCACAATGGTTCGATGCTCAGTCAACAATGACTCAGATTGCGAATCAGGCCGGTGCACGTTTCACTGAAGCAGAAGCTGCCGCAGCAGATGTATTCGCACGAATCACAGACAGCCGCGCCGCGCTAACGGACACCTTCAGCAATTTTGCACAAGAAATTAAGGCAAATTCAAAAACTGAAGATAACTAGTCTTCAGTTAGGTTTGAAAGTTTGCTTGTGTTAGTCTGAATTTATGCGCATTGAAGCACGTAATTTAGACAAGCATTTTCGCAGCGTTCACGCAGTTAAAGATTTATCGTTCACAGTTGAACCCGGTCGAGTAACTGGTTTTCTAGGACCCAACGGTTCAGGTAAATCTACGACTATGCGTCTGATGCTTGGCCTAGATAGCGGTGGCGGCGAGACTCTTTATGACGGAAAGAAACTTTCCAGTCATTACCCAGTCACTCGCACAATTGGTGCTCATCTAGATGCAAAATTCTTCCATCCGAAACGAACCGCCTACTCCCACCTTCGAATGCTTGGTGCCGAAGCTGGGATCAGCAAAGCCCGAGTTCACGAAGTTCTAAAGCTTGTTGGCCTGGAATCTGTGGCAAAGAAGCGTCCGGGTGGATTTTCCTTAGGAATGGGCCAGCGCCTCGGACTAGCTGGAGCAATCCTTGCTGATCCTCAGGTTTTGATGCTGGATGAGCCTGCAAATGGTTTGGATCCGCAATCAATTCAATGGTTGCGTGATTTCTTAAAGCACTACGCATCAACTGGAAAGTCCGTTCTAGTGAGTTCCCACTTACTTAGCGAAATGGAATTACTTGCTGATGATGTAGTTGTTATTGCGCGAGGCAATTTAATAGCGGCAGAATCAATGCCAGCATTTTTGTCCAGAGCAACGGGATCAGCAGTTGTGGTGCGAAGTCCGCAAAGTGAAAAGCTTGCTGAACTTTTGAG
>JBEION010000093.1:0-4231 GCA_040377565.1 Candidatus Nanopelagicales bacterium
AGTGATCAAGTAACGCAACCAGCACCCGTTGTTACGCCATCGAGCCAAGCGCAAGTAGCCTCGCAAGCACTTTCAGTTGCGCAAGCGTTGCCAGTCAGAGGTAGGGCTCCTGACACGGATTACAACCGTGAAGCTTTTGGATCAGCCTGGAAAGATGTGGATCGAAATGGCTGCGATACCCGAAATGACATTTTGCAGCGCGACTTTGCAACCGTAATTCTGAAATCGGGAACGGGGAACTGTAAAGTCATTGGCGGCACTTGGTTAGATCCATATTCCAACGAAAGCTACACCTTTGCCGAAGCACCCAGCGGGGCTCAAATCGATCATGTGGTTTCACTCAAGAATGCCTGGCAGATGGGTGCAGACCAGTGGACTGATCAAATGCGCGTTGAGTTTGCAAACGATCCCTTGAATCTCCGAGTAACCATTGCATCCTTGAATCAACAAAAGAGTGATTCGAATGCCGCCTCGTGGTTACCGCCGTTTAAGCCCGGTCGATGTGCTTTCATAGCCACTCAAGTTGCTGTGAAGGCGAAATGGTTGCTTTATGTAACTGAGGCTGAGAAAGAAGTTTTCATAGCGATTTTGAGTAAACCAGAATGTGAACAAACTCAGCTTCCGAACTAGAAATTTACTCGTTTAATAGGGCAGACTTGGTTCGTGGCTAATCCTCCAGCAGTACTAATGGTTGAACTAGTCATGTCCATTGACCGAATGATTCAATCTGCCCAATCCGCTAACGAGAAACAGAGTCACTTAGTTATTCCAGGCGAGTGGCCAGCCCAAGTAGTTCTTGGACATGTTTCCCAGGTAGATGAGCAAGTTTGGATGCCAAGAATCGCTCAGATGTGTCAGGCCTTGGATGCAGGGGAGAAGCCGCCTAGTTTCACTTGGTGGGAACCAGATGCAACGGCCACGTATGACCGATTTAGTGAAATGTCTTTGTCGGAAGCTTCGGCGCTTGCGATGTCAGTGCGCACTCAACTGCTTTCTGTTATTAAGGATCTGACCCCAGAGCAGTGGGCTGCTACCGCGGAACATGACGCGTTTGGACACATTGACGTTTCAGGTCTGGTTATTCAGATTTTGACTCATGACGAAGAACATCGCGCCAGCCTGATCTAACTCTCAAGCTCAGCTCTGCGCGCCTATAACCAATGCGATTTCTTAGGTTTGATTCAACGATTGTCGGGGTAATCTAAAGCCATGACTGGTATTTATTTAATCCTTGGTGTCGTTGCGCTGCTCGTTGCTATCGGCATTGTTCAGTACAACAAATTGGTTCGACTAAATGTTGCGGTAGATGAAGGTTTTGCCCAGATTGAGGTACAGCTTCAACGCCGAGGCGACTTAATCCCTAACTTGGTAGAAACCGTCAAGGGATATGCCTCACACGAAAAAGAAACTTTTGAGAAAGTGGTTCAAGCGCGAGCTCAGGCTACTGCAGCTCAAGGCCTGGCCGCAGTTGCTGAAGCAGATGGCATGCTTACCCAAGCGTTGCGAGGACTGCTAGCCGTGGCCGAGGCCTATCCAGACCTTAAGGCTTCTGCAAACTTCTTATCGCTACAAGAAGAGCTTTCTGGCACTGAGAACAAGGTTGGTTTTGCTCGCCAGTACTACAACGACACGGTGCGAGCCTTAAATGAATCCATCGTTTCTATACCTGGCAAATTCTTCGCAGGTCCAGCCAAAGTTGTCGAGCGCGATTTCTACGTAGTTGACGATCCAGGCAAGCGAGCAGTACCAAACGTTTCGTTCAACTAACTAACGTTCATAACTTTGCTTTCTAAGGAATCACTTGTCTAATTTCAGGGCACAACAACAAAGCAACCGGCGAAAGACATTTCTATTGCTTGGAGTAATGGGAAGTCTGACAGCTTTCGTTATCTATGCCGTTGCTTTGTACTTGGGATACACCAGCGTTGGAATCATTCCAATTGCAGTTGGGATTTCCTTGATTAGTGTTTGGGGATCTTTCTACAACTCAGACAAAATCGTTTTGACAATGACTGGTGCAAAAGTTATTGATCACGATACTGCGCCGCAGCTGTTCAACTTGGTGCATGAAATCACTATCGCTTCGGGAATGCCGATGCCAAAGGTAGCAATTGTTGAAGATGATGCGCCGAATGCATTCGCAACTGGCCGTGATCCAGAACACGCTGTCATTGCTTTTACAACTGGCATTCTTCGCGTAATGGATCGAGAACAGTTGCAAGGTGTGGCGGCACACGAACTAGCTCATGTGGCTAACCGCGATACTTTAGTTTCTGCTGTTGCAGCAACTACCGCTGGAGCGATAGCCCTAATGAGCGACTTCCTGCTTCGAATTAGTCTCTTCGGTGGTGGACGTAGAGATAGCAATGGGGGAGCCAATCCATTTGTGCTAATTGCAGCATTAGTAGCTGCGATACTTGCACCGATTGCTGCCGTACTACTGAAGGCGGCAATTTCACGCAAGCGTGAGTCACTAGCCGATGCAACTGCAGTTGCGTTTACTCGTAATCCAACTGGTTTACGACGAGCCCTAGAAACTTTGGCTGCGGACAGCACTGTGGTGCACCAGAAATCTAATGCAGTTGCTCACCTGTGGATTGAGTCACCTTTGGACAGCAAGATGACTTCAAAACTATTTGCCACTCATCCTGCTATTGAAGAACGTATTGCTAACCTGCGCGCCCTAGAGCAAACTGGCCCATTTAACGAATCTGCTTAAGTTTCAAATTCGCCTGAAATTCGCGGAAACTCGTGTCAATCTTGTCTAAATTCATTTGGAGGATTGATGAGTCATACCGGTATTGCTAGCCCTTACTCATGGGACAGCCCTTTTCATTACTCGCAGGCAACCGTTCACAACGGCGTGGTTTATGTCTCTGGACAGGCCGCTCTAGGTTCTGACGGTTCAATTGTCGGTGAGAACGATTTCGAGGCACAGGCTCATCAGGTCTTTGCAAATCTAAAGACTGTTTTGGCTGCCGCAGGAAGCGATCTGTCCAAGGTGTTTAAGGTGAACATCTACATGACTGACATGACTCAGTTTCCGACGATTATCGAATGTCGTGAGAAGTATTTCTCAAAGCCTTACCCAGCTGACACAACTGTCGAAGTTACTGCGCTTGCTATCCCTGGCTTGCTACTTGAGATTGATGTAATTGCAGCGTTAGCTTAATTAGTTAGCCAGCAATTTCTTCGTCGCCGGTATTGGGCTTAGTTGCGCCGCTGCTGGTTGCACAATTACTGCAGAGCAACGCTAGCTTTCGTCCCTGGGATTCATGTCGGTTGTAGAAGTCTTTAGTTGGGACGCCACAGTCATCACAGGTGCTGAGGACTTTGGTGTGATCAGAAAAGTCCATGCTCATTCGATTGTCAAAAATGTAAAGTGAGCCATCCCAAAGTCCATCGTCTCCGAATTGCTCGCCATAACGCACAATTCCACCTTGAATTTGATAAACCTCTTCGAAGCCACGACTCTTCATAACTGCGGAAAGAACTTCACATCTAATCCCACCAGTGCAATAAGTGACTATGGGCTTGCTCTTTAGATAGTCGTACTTGCCGCTTTCAAATTCCGCTACAAAGTCGCGAGTTGTTTCGACATCTGGAACGATGGCATTCCGAAATTTACCGACTCTTGCCTCGTAGGCATTTCGTCCATCAAAGAAGACGACATCATCTCCGCGAGATTCAACTAAGTCATGAACTTCAGTGGGCGAGAGGTGAACACCACCACCAATGATTCCGCCTTCATCAACTTTCAGTTCATTAGGAGCGCCAAACGAGACCACCTCATCGCGCACTCGCACGGTTAGCTTTGGAAAGTCACGTCCAGTGCCCTCTGACCATTTGAAGTCGATCTTGTTAAACCCTCGATAAACTTTCGTTTTCCGGATGTAGCTCTTAAGGTCATTGATGTCTCCGCCTAAAGTTCCATTAATGCCGTGCTCGGAGATGATGATACGACCCGTCAGACCAAGAAACTCACATAAGTCGTGTTGCCATAGGCGAAGTGCTTCAGGATCAGCTACTGGTGTGAAACCATAGAAGAGAATGACCTTGGGAATTGCCATAGCCACCTCACGTGAAAAAGCTGCGCCGAATCGCAGTATTTGTGTCCGAGGGGGGACTTGAACCCCCATCCCCGTGAAGGGACTAACACCTCAAGCTAGCGCGTCTGCCAATTCCGCCACTCGGACAAGTGTGCTGGGTAAGCCCAGCCCCGTCATAATAC
>JBEION010000222.1:0-2327 GCA_040377565.1 Candidatus Nanopelagicales bacterium
AAGAAAACCACAATTGAATATGAAACCCAAAAAACTCTACGTCGGAGTAATTTCGTTTTGAAAACATAAAGATCCAAAACAATTGCGATTAAAACACCAAGTACTGCCAATTGCGTGTAAGTCATTTGGTTTCCTCGTCCCCGGCTTCCCAGTTACGGGCACTTCTTACCGCTTCAAATGACAAAATTGCACAGATCGGAATCACAATGAAAAACAAAATCTCATCAAGTGGAATGTTTGCAACCGTAGTTATTCCGGTTACATAACGTGGGTCAAAAGTCCAGTGTCCTTGCGCGATCGCGTACGCATCCCAAATTGAGAAAACTACAACCACCGGCAAAATCGTAAGAATCAAGCGAATCGCTCTTCGGTAAACCTTGGTGCGCAGAAAAAACTCAAGCCAAGCAGTTCCCACAAGGCAGCCAAAAAGAACACTCAAATAGGCGAACTTCGACATGAGACTCACTTCCGGTTGCTACTAAATCTACCTTGTCGTGGCGCAGAGACGAGTTTTAGTGTCGGCATCTAGAATGAAGCAGTGACTGATTCGCAAAACCAAGATCCCCTTTTGGGCAAGGTTTTGGAGGGACGCTACAGCGTCGATGAGCTGATCGCACGTGGCGGAATGGCCACGGTTTATCGTGGCACTGACTTAAGGCTCGGCCGAACCGTAGCTCTCAAAGTACTCGGTGGCGTTTTAGTAAATGACCCAGATTTTGTAGATCGCTTTACCCAAGAGGCGCGGGCAACAGCAGCCTTAACTCATCCAAATGTTGTTGCAGTTCACGATCAAGGAATTAGTGAAGGCTTCCCATTCTTGGTAATGGAATTCGTACAAGGCAGAACTATTCGTGAAATCATGGCGCAATCTGGACCATTTACTAGTGCCCATGCCTTGGAGATCATAAGTTCCGTACTTGCCGGATTAAGTTCAGCTCATGACGCTGGATTCGTCCATCGTGACATCAAGCCAGAAAATGTCTTGATCACGCACGATGGCCACATTAAAGTTACAGACTTTGGTTTAGCAAGAGTTATCAATGACACTCCGGTTAGCGATTCCACTGGTGCAGTTCTGCTTGGCACTATGGCTTACCTTTCGCCTGAACAAGTTCAGCAGCTTGCTGTTGATCAAAGATCAGATGTTTACTCTTGTGGCATCTTGCTTTACGAAATGGTTACTGGATTAGTTCCATTTACTGGATCTTCACCGCTTGAAGTCGCATACCAACATGTCAACAGCAGTGTGTCAGCGCCAAGTTCTATCCAGCCTGATGTTCCGCCTGCCGTCGATCATTTAGTTCTTGCGGCCACCAGAAAATCTCCAACTGAGCGAATTCAAAGTGCAAGAGAGTTCCGTGATGGCGTGGTGCGCGCTATTTCGGCAGTCCCCCGTGCCGAAGCCCTCACAACAGCACTTCCGCTTCAGAACACGCAAGTGATTCCAACTCCAGTTCGGGGTGCGCACCGAGCTACTGGTGCAGTCCCACTTCAAAAACCAAACCCAGGAGTTGGACCCAGCGGCGTGCATCGTGAAAGTTCGACAAAGCCCAAGGGTCGCAAATGGGCTCCGCTACTTTTGATCCTGGCACTTTTGGTAGGTGGCGGAACTTGGTATCAATTCACTGGCAGTTACGAAGTTGTGCCGCCCGTTAGTTCATTAACTGTTGATGAAGCAACAGTTATCTTGGCTCCACTAGAACTCGGTGTTGAAGTCGTTGAAGAATTTTCCGAAGACATTCCGGCCGGTGTTGTAATTAGAACTGACCCAGCAAGTGGTGAAAATGCTAGAAAAGGTTCGCCGGTCACACTTATTGTTTCTAAAGGACAAGAGCGATACTTAATTCCGTCTGACTTAACTGGACAAGATCCAAAGGATGCAACTTCTGCGCTGGAGGCATTAACGCTAGTTATCTCTGCTACGAATGAAGTTTTTGATGAAGTGATTCCAGTTGGAAAAGTTGTCAGTACGGATCCAGTTGGTGGCACATCAGTTAAGCGAGAAACCCCGGTAATTATCTTGGTTTCGAAAGGCCCTGCCCCTGTCGAAGTTCCACCCATTATCGGCACCTTAATTACAGACGCCACAACAACGCTGGGTGCAATTGGTCTAACGACGGAAACGATTCGAGAAGATTTTGATGACAGCGTGGCTGGCACGATTCTTTCCACAGATCCAATTCCAGGAACCACTGTTCCAAAGGGCACTGTAATAAAAGTTGTACTCAGCAAAGGCCCAGTTCTAGTAGATGTGCCGAATGTAGTTGGTATGGATGTTGCCACCGCGACATCTACGCTGCAGAGCGCTGGTTTTCAAGTGAAGGTAG
>JBEION010000170.1:0-2919 GCA_040377565.1 Candidatus Nanopelagicales bacterium
ATTGATCTGAAAGTTACTACGAAACTTATTTAAGAAAACAGTGCCGTGACGATGTTTAATCCGCCTGCACGTTCTCGTTGCCAAGTGTTGCCTGACAATTCTTTGAGAATCTCAACACCTAGTCCAGAGTCGCCTTCAACATAATTGTGACCATTGTCTGACACCTTTATTTCAACTGACTCACTCATTCGCTTCACATCAACAGATATAACGCTGGCTTCACCGTGGCGAATCGCTTTTGAAACGCAAATCTCGAGAGCTGCAGTGACCCGTCGCGCAATTGCCAATTCCACATGGTCTCCAGACACAGACCAGATCACGTCTGCTTGGTTCTTCCAAGTACGCGCGATACGGCCTAATTCCAACTCAATCTCTATTGCGTCTTGACCCAAGATATCGCCGGCAAATTCCGAAAAGTAAAGATTCGAAAATGCCATAGCTTCCAAGCCAAGCTTTAGGTCTTGAGTAACTACGGCCCGATTCATTGCAGCAGCCACCTCTAGGAGCGGAGATTTATGGCTTTCGTCATCAATCTTTAGCTCAGAGATGTTTTGTTTCCAAAAAATAAGCGAAAGTTCAAGGGTTTCGTTTTCAGCTTTAGCGCGGTCAATGGTTTTTTGTCTTTGCAGTTGTCCGTACTTAATAAATCCAGTTGCAATCAGCCAAACAACTTCAAACACCGTGGCAGTCACCGCAATAGTTCGCAAAATCAGCAGATCATAATCAACCGGCGAAACAAGTGTCGTTGAAAGCAAGCTAGTAACTATCAAAATACTAATCATCAGAAAGTATCTAAAAGTTGAGGCACTGGGATTGCGAGTAATCAAATATCTAAACAATTGAATGATTGTGATGTGCAGCAAAATCCCAAACGTGATTGCCGATAAGGCAAAAGTAGTGGAATACAACCTTGTGGCTCCGAGAAAAGTAATGATTGATGTGAAGGTCATTACCAATGGGACATTCATCAACGGAGTTGTAGCAATAGCTGCCAATGCAACAGATCGCGAACCCTTTAGTTCACTCAGATTCTTTTCACTGGTCAAGGTTTGATGATCTTCAGCAAGGGCAATTCGAATAGATGCGCGCTTTATTTCTGGGGTTACTTTGGCCCAGATAGTTTTGGGATCATTTGAAAGTATTGCGATTTCGCGCATGGCTTGCTGTAAATGACGATGAGAGTCTTCGATCAACTCGCGCGATACCTGATTAAGCCTTAATCGAACTTGATCAATCCACTCACCATTTCGTTGAAGCAATTGGACTTGCTCAGATACAAGTGAATCAAGGTGCAGTTGATATCGATATTTGGAATCCATGATCAAAGATGTGGTGAAGACCCAGGCAAAACCTAAGAAGGCTCCAAATGGCAGGCGAGCCAGTGAACCGACCCCGTCGAGATTGAGAGGCTCAGTTAGAGATCCGATTGTTGCACTGCGCGCCATACTTGCGGCTATCGCAATAGATATAACCAGTAGCGGTGATGTGAAAGCACTCCGGCGTCTATCGATGAATATGAACCAGCCAAGCCAAAGTACAACTCCAAAAGTCAGATACCCCAAACCTGCACTCAGCAACCAAAGTGGCAATGTGCCAAAGTCATTCCAAAAACTTGGTTCGACAACTGGTTGAGCGAGGATGCCAAGCGGGGCAGTCCATAAATATGCTCGCAATGTTATTGACCAAGGTCCACCAATGCGTTGCCAAATGGTGGGCGAGTAAGGCAGCTCGCTTAAGTCATGACGCATGGCTCTTGGCATGAGTTAAGTGTGCCAGCCGCAGAATTAATTGATCCGATATGGTGGTTGCCATGAGACTTACTGACTTCTGGGATCGCATGGAGCAAGCCCTTGGCGCTGCCTATGCCAGGTCCTGGGCAGCTGATTTTCATGTCCCGAGTTTGGACGGTCGAACCGTAGATCAGGCGCTTTCCCAGGGTGAAGATGCCCAAACGGTCTGGCGGGCAGTCCACCAAACCCTTGATTTGCACCCAAAATATCGGTAATCGACGACTTCGGCGTGTCGAATAGCCATTCGAACAGGTGTTCGATAACGTACTACTGCGAGCACAAACAAGTGCCCGATAAAGCGCAAGGCCCGTCAAGGATCCTGAATCTAGACTCCACAGGATTCCGCGACACACAGGCCGACCCGCTTTTAGGGAAACTGTCGTAGGTCGCAACTAACGTGTCGGTTCTAATCAAAAAGAACCGAAAACCGGTCTTAACCAGACTCATAGGAGATACGAAATGGCAAGTGCAAAATCCGCAAAAGAGCCAACAGCTCGCGAGAACTCAGACCGCGACAAGGCGCTTGATACTGCGCTAGCTCAAATCGAACGCCAGTTCGGCAAGGGCTCAATCATGAAGCTCGGCCAAGAAGACCGCGTTCCAGTTGAGGCCATCCCAACCGGTTCCATTGCATTGGACATTGCTTTGGGTATTGGCGGCCTGCCACGTGGTCGCGTAGTTGAAATCTACGGTCCAGAATCTTCCGGTAAGACCACACTTGCGATTCACGCCATCGCAAACTGCCAGGCTCTTGGTGGCATCGCAGCATTTATTGATGCTGAGCATGCATTTGATCCTGAGTATGCAAAGAAGCTTGGTGTCGACATCGACAATCTTTTGGTTTCCCAGCCAGACACTGGTGAACAAGCGCTAGAAATCGCAGACATGTTGATTCGCTCTGGCGCATTGTCACTTATCGTTATTGACTCAGTAGCAGCCCTTGTGCCACGCGCTGAAATCGAAGGCGAAATGGGCGATAGCCACATGGGTCTTCAGGCTCGTTTGATGTCACAGGCACTTCGCAAGATCACTGGTGCACTTTCCACAAACAACACAACCTGTATCTTCATCAACCAGTTGCGCGACAAGATCGGCGTAATGTTCGGAAGCCCTGAAACCACAACCGGTG
>JBEION010000225.1:0-2261 GCA_040377565.1 Candidatus Nanopelagicales bacterium
AGGCCTTAAAGACGGTGCCAAACTTCAAAAGACACTTTTCACACCGGCCACTAAAGCGGCTATCGGCGATCATGACGAGAGCGTAACGTTCGACGAAGTGATTACTTCGATTGGCATGGAAGAAGCGCAACAACTTAAGCGCTTTACCACCTGGATTTATGACGTAGCTGCTGAGATTGCGCTTGAACGTGGAATCATTTTGGCTGACACGAAGTTTGAGTTCGGCCTTGGTTTAGTTGGTACCAACAAAGATCAGATCGTCTTGGCTGACGAAGTGCTAACTCCAGATTCTTCGCGATACTGGCCAGCAGATCAATGGGTTCCTGGCCAATCTCAGCCGTCCTACGATAAGCAGTTCGTGAGGGATTGGTTGACATCACCAGCATCAGGTTGGGATAAGAATTCCAATCAAGCACCACCAGCATTGCCTGATGAGGTTATTGAAAAAACTCGCGAACGCTATGTTGCTGCTTACGAACAGCTAACCGGCAAAAAGTTCGATTAGTATTAAGTTATTGAGTCAGTAGTGGATATCGGGTAACCGATGCTCTAACCGAAAAAGGCCCGCGAAACATCTCGCGGGCCTTTCTCTTTTTGATTACTTTTCGCCCCAACGCGGGCTGGTGCTCTTTGGTGGATACAAAGTTTCCCGAATCAAAATGATTCCAGGTTGCTTTAGATCCAGAGCATCGCCTAAATCTTCTATGGTGGTTTCAGTAAATGAAAGCCCAAATGATTGCGCGAGGATTGCCCAGTCTGGCGAAACTAAATCAACACCGCGTTCTGGATGACCCATAACTTGCTGGTCATAGCGCAACATACCGTAGCCACCGTCATCGACGATTAAGAGTGTGTATGGCAAATTTTCTTGCACGATGGTAGCAAGCTCACCAAGCGCAAATGCCACGCCACCGTCACCACAAACTGCAAGAGTGCGCTGACCAATTGCTGCTGGTCCAATTGCTGCTGGCAAACCAAAACCTAGAGTTCCCCAACCAACTGGATAAACAATGCGTCGCGGTCTTGGCTGCTCTGCGTACACGCCAGTCCAGTAACCACAAACAGACATGTCACAAACGATCGCGCCATCGGCTGGCCAATGCTTTTCGATGGCTTCGACAAGTGCAATACCGCGCTTGGATTTTTCGCCGACTCGCAGACGATCGCGAACTGTCTTGTTTACAGACGAAACATCAACCCATGAACTGCGAGTTGAGGTTCCGGATACGAATGCCGCAGCCACACCATCAATGTTGTTATTCATTACAACAGCAGTCGGATCAACATTGCGCATAGTCTTTGTCGGATCAACATCGACTAACACAATGGTTTTTGGCCACGCGATTGCCCAGTTCTTGGTGTTCATGCCGTCTAGTTGACTGCCGAAAACAACAAGTGCGTCAGCATCAGCCAACACAGATTCAGTTTCTGGTTCATGAATTGGTGCGACCAATGTATGTTCTGAATCAGCAGCGATTCCACGACCAGCAAATGAAGTTAGGACCGGTGCATTCCAATGCGAGGCAAGTGCTGAGATTGAATCAGAAGAATTGACCGCGCCGCCGCCAGCCCAAATCACAATCTTGCTGGCACCCTCGAGCGCCGCTTTTGCTGCCGCAATATCAATCTCGATAACTTCTTGACCGATTTCAAGCTTTGGTTTGGTACCGGTGAATTGCTGACCTAAAACATCAGCCGGAATTCCTAGGTATCCAGCGCCGACTGGAGCGCGAAGTAAATCGCGAATCATTTCAGCTGCTACATCAACTGCAGTCTCACCATCAGTAACGCTGACAGCCATAGAGATGCCGGCAAGTTTTTTGGCTAGGGGAGCAAACATCGCAGCCTGATCATCCATTTCGTGGAGTAAGCCACGAGCACCATCTTTGGAACGTTTACCAATCGGTGCTTCGGAAGAAATCACAAACACAGGCGAGCCACTAATAGCCGCTTCACCAAAGGCGCCAAGGGTATTTGCAGCTCCTGGACCAGTTGTGGTCAATGCCACACCAAGGGATCCGGTAGTGCGGGCTACGCCGTCAGCGGCGTATGCAGTGGTCTGTTCATGACGAACTCCAACAATGGCAGGGCGATTTGGACCCAGTGCGTCCCAGAACGCCAGGTTGTGCACACCAGGGATTCCAAAAGTAGTTTTTACCCCGGCTTCCCAGAGTAAATCCAGGATTACCCCGGCTACAGTTTGGTGGTTCGAACTGGCATTGTTAGACATGTAAATCACTTTATCGTCAATGAAAGAGGCC
>JBEION010000263.1:0-1935 GCA_040377565.1 Candidatus Nanopelagicales bacterium
CCACATTCTTCTAGCAACATCTTGATGTTTGCCATTGCCTTTTCAGCCTGTGCTTCAACATTGCCAATTCCAACAGACTCTCGAGTATCCAGGTCTTGACCGATTTGTCCGCGCAAATAGACAGTATTACCTGCAACGACAGCCTGAGCTAGATCGTTATCCAAATTTTGCTCAGGATAGGTGACCTTGGTATTGAATGGTCGGATTCTCTTGTGAGTCATCAGATTCCTTCGGTAGGTTCAAGATTTACGTTAGTCGAAAGCTTGGACTTGATATTGGCGATTTCAATCATTGAACGACCCGGGCTGAGCCAGCGTAACCTTTGTAGCTTTGCTGGATTTGAATCTGGTCTGCAAGGAATTTTGCATCATGCCAAACGCCCCATATAAATGCCGAACCGCGCCTGGAAAGCCACGGTTGCCCGAGGAAGTAAATGCCATTTGCATTTGATACGCCACGTTGGTGCGCAGGCTTTCCAGCTTCGGTCAATGCTTTTGGAACTTTCAGCCAGCCGTAATCGACTGAATAGCCCGTTGCCCAGAGAATCGTTGTGATACCCGCAGCTGCTAAATCAATTTCCCGAATTGGATTCAGCGCTGTTTCAGGCATTGGGCCGAGAATATGTGCTTCAGGTTCTAAAGGTAAATCCAAGTTATTCTGCGCAATGAATTCATCAGCTTCGGTAAGAACTGATAAGAAGTTTTTATCGCCACGAGCGATGTTTCGTTCTAGGTCATCTGCAAACTTCAAAACACCATCATCAAACGATGTGGTTAATCCAAGAAGGGTGATGCCGCTATTTGCAAGATCTCGGAAGTCGACAGTCTTGCCTCCGTCAAAACCACTCACTGCAATAGTGACGTGTTCGGCACCTGCTGGAGGGGTTGCTAGATCCCACTTACCTAAAACACCTAACCACCAGACATTGTCCCTTCCGCGATAACGTCTAGGTGGACGATCGTGTTCACCGACAGATAAGTAAACATCTCGGCCAGCTTTTCTTAAGTCAGCAGCAATTTGAACCCCAGAAGATCCAGCTCCGACAACGAGCACTCCACCTTCAGGTAGTTGCGCGGGATTGTGGTAATCACTCGAGTGAAGTTGATGGATATCTGTCGTGTCTGGAACAACTGGTGGAATCGCTGGCTTTTGAAATGGTCCCGTTGCTGCCACTACATACTTGGCTTGAATTTCTCCTGCTGAAGTTTCAACGCTAAAGCCCGAATCAATCGGCAGTCGTGTTACTGACTTAACGTCAACTCCAGTTCTAATCGGAGCATTGAATTTTTCTGCGTACGCAACAAAGTAATCGGCAACAGCTTCTTTTGGCACAAATGCATCTGGATCGTAACCTTCAAATTCCAAGTTAGGGAAGCGGTCGTGCCAAGCTGGACCGTTTGCTACTAGCGAATCCCAGCGTTCAGATCGCCAGCGCTCAGCAATTCGATCCCGCTCCAAAACGACATGTGAAATTCCAGCAATAGTTAGGTGCTCGCTCATCGCTACGCCAGCTTGGCCAGCGCCAACTACCACCACTTCAAACTGTTCCGGTGCCATCTATCTCCCTATTTAAAGTGACATCTCTAACTGTGCTGACCAGAACTGTTGAGGTCAAGCCGATTGAGCAAGGTTTTCTAGGTTTCTAGCTGCAATCGTATTTATGCAACAAAGAATCAAAAAAAGCAGCCCCACCCGAAGGTGAGGCTGCTTTGTTTAACTAGTGAGTTATCACTGACTATCCAACCAATTGGTGAACACCTGGGTGTATAGCTCGCGAGCTTCTTCGCCACAGTTAGGGATTGGGCTAAGTAGCGCCTTGTTCTCTTCTGGAACAATTACACCTGGATCGTTCTTTAGCTCATCAGCCATTAGGTCAGCAGTTCCAGTGATTGCATTGTTGTAACCCGAGAAGTTACTTGCGGCAGCCATGTTTGC
>JBEION010000110.1:0-4020 GCA_040377565.1 Candidatus Nanopelagicales bacterium
GTTTGCAAAGTTTGTCAATCCCCAATCTGCCATTAACTCATGTGCGCGATCGCGATCGACTTGTTCATAGCGCTCGCGCCAGCGACCAGAGATCCCGTATGCCGAAGTAAGGATGCTGTCGAGCACAGTTTCTTGTGGCGGCAGGAGGGCAACAACTGCAGCACTGGAAATTCCAACAAGTGTTCTTAGTTCTCGGACATCAGTTCGACCTAATTCATAACCCAGAACTTTTGCAGCACCTGTTGTTGGATGCATGAATCCAGAGCAAATCTGCATTAAGGAAGTTTTACCTGCACCGTTTGATCCCATAACAACCCAGCGCTCACCCGCTGTAACTTGCCAGGTGACATGACTCAGGATCTCTGTTGACCCACGTCGGACTGTGACGTCTTGTAAGTCCAGAATCTCTAGCACACGAGTAATCTACCTCTAGAGCAAAAGTTAAAGATGAGTAACCCTTAAACCTGTAAGCCACAGAACGGTAAGGAATCCAGATGTCACCTGAGCACGCGTTCCCGCCAGCCGTGCTGCTTGGGCTTTGGTTGAATGCGGCGCAAATTGGATCGGTTTCCCAGACGGATGCTGCGAATGCTCTAGAGGCGATAACAGAGCAAGTCGATGTCCTAATAGTCAATAACTCCGTTGGACTCGAATCCTCTTGGCTTGATTTAGTCCGAACAGCAGCGTCAGCCGCTGAGCCTGTAGCCGTTGGTCTCCCAGTTCCCGGTGATCCGGCAGGAGTTCCAGTTGGGGTTCTCGCGACTATTTCGGTTGATTCTGGCGTCGTGGCAATTAACCGGACGCAAGTTTTATGCCAGGACTCTAATGCTGAGTGGGTACTGATGAACGAAACGAACAATGTCTTGCACTACGACTTGAGCCAAACTCGGCGTAGCCTCATGGAACAAATTTCGGAATCTGCAAATCAGCTAGCGGCTAGTGACTTAGTTGGTGATGAAACTGAAATTCTTGCTGCGCTCGAATCATTTCGAACCCTGCACATACCGCCACACATTTCAAAGCGGAGTACAGAAGCACTTGAACTTGCCGCTCGGATCATAATTATCGCGCAAGGAGCAATTGCAAATACCAGTGCTTTGCATAGTCCAAGCACTGATCGACGGAGATTACAAATTCTGGAAAACTTAGTTACTGCGGCTAGGACGGTTTTGCAATCAGTTGTAACGACCTAGCGAATTACGGTCCACCTTGACTGTGGACTCCGCCGTCTACGTGAATGATTTCGCCTGTTGTAGCTGGGAACCAATCTGAAAACATTGCGACACAAGCTTTAGCTGTCGGAACCGGATCAGAAGTATCCCACCCGATAGGTGCACGGCGTTGCCACATCGGACCAAACTCATCAAAGCCAGGAATTCCCTTAGCTGCCGTTGTGTACAACGGACCAGCTGCAATTAAGTTGACTCGAACATTCTTTGGACCAAGATCTCTGGCTAAGTAACGACAAGTCGATTCAAGTGCTGCTTTGGAAACGCCCATCCAGTCATAGAACGGCCAAGTTACCGTGGCATCAAAATCGAGGCCAAGTAGCTGTCCACCGCGTTCTTGCATAAGTGGAAGTGTGGCCATGCCAAGTGACTTCAAGGAAAAAGCTGAGATTTCTAGAGCAACCTTTACGTCATCCCATTCAGTGTTTAGGAAGTTACCGCCTAGGGCTGCCTCTGGTGCAAATGCGATTGAGTGCAAGACTCCGTCTAAATACGGAACGTGTTCTGAAACTGCCCCAGCTAGGTTCGCTAGATCCTCTTTGCTGGTGACATCAAGTTGAACGATAGGTGCTTCGTTCGGCAGTCGGCCAGCAATTCTCTTGGTCAATCCTGCTGCTCGGCCGAAGGAGGTCAGGACGACAGTTGCGCCCTGCTCTTGCGCCAATCGAGCAACGTGAAATGCGATTGATGAATCCGTTAGGACGCCAGTGATCAATAAGTTCTTGCCTTCAAGGATTCCCATAGTGCTCTAGTGTCCCATACCTAAGCCGCCATCAACGGGAATGACTGAGCCAGTTATGTACGTTGCTTCCGGAGATGCCAGGAAGGCGACCGCATCGGCTACCTCTGCGGAGGTGCCATATCGACCGAGTGGGATGTTGCCAACAATTTGAGTTTTGCGTTCCTCTGAAAGCACTGCCGTCATATCAGTGTCGATAAATCCAGGAGCCACCACGTTGATGGTGACACCACGAGATCCGATTTCACGTGCCAGCGACCGAGCGGCACCTACTAAACCAGATTTAGACGCTGCATAGTTAACTTGTCCAGCCGATCCCATGAGGGCAACCACGCTAGATACAAAAATTATTCGTCCCGATCTTGCTTGCGTCATTGACCGAGTTGCGCGACGAGCCACTCTGATCGCGCCAAACAGGTTGGTATTGAGAACATCATCGATGTCTTCATCGGCCATGCGGACCAGTAACTTGTCCTTAGTAATTCCCGCGCTGGCAACGGCTACTTCAACTGGCCCGAATTCTTCTTCGATTTTGGCGAAGGCAGCATCTACGCTCTCAGTACTAGTAACGTCGCATTGCACGACATTAAGTCCAGTGATTGGATCGCCACTGCGACTAGTCACAACAACTACATCGCCCAAAGCTTCGAATTTTCGAGCAATGGAAAGTCCGATTCCGCGGTTTCCACCTGTTACCAACACAACTCTTGACATGTATAAAGGCTACCGCCTAGGCCCATAATCTATGGCTAGGGTTAAGGAACCTAGAAAGTAAGCGTAAATGATACAAATTCCGAATACTCCAACACCTGAGTTGCTTTCCTCGGCAGCTCTAGAGGCGGCTGCAAGTAATGGCGCAACTGTCGCCCAGTTTCGACTTGCAAAACACGATATGCGCGGAGTTTCGTTGCGTGATGGAGATGTAGAGAACATTGGTTCGGAATCCAACGTTGCACTTAGTGTTCGGGTAGTTCATTCCGGTGCTTGGGGATTTGCGGCTACCACCGAACTCACTATTCAAAGTGCTGTGAGCACAGCCCTAAGAGCTATCCAAGTGGCCAAGATCAGTGCTCAAGTAGCAGCTGATGAAGTAATACTGGCAAATGAACCAATTCACGGAAAGCAGTCTTGGACTCTGCCAGTCGAAATAGATGCCTTCGAAAAGACTGACTCTGAGATCATCGAGTTTTTGCAGAACTGGAATCACAAGATCTCTGGCTCATCAATAGTGAGTCACATTGAAAGCAACATTGGAATGGGTCGTGACCAAACTTTCTATTCAGATTTGCTTGGCAATGAGATCTCGCAACAACGTGATCGAATCTCTGCAGCTTTAACTGCGATACATGTAAGTGACTCTGGCTTCGAAGATATGCGCACGTGTGCTCCGCCAGCTGGACGCGGGTGGGAGTACCTAACTGGCACTGGCTGGGATTGGGAATCTGAAATAGCGCGGATTCCGGAGTACCTGGATGAGAAAGTTAAATCACCTTCGGTAACACCAGGTGCTTGGGATCTCGTGATCGATCCAACTAATCTTTGGCTAACTATCCACGAGTCCATCGGTCATGCCACAGAACTGGATCGAGCCTTAGGTTACGAAGCAAATTACGCTGGCACTTCGTTTGCAACCATCGATAAGTTGGGCAGTTTTAAGTATGGCTCCCCCATCATGAATGTCACTGGGGACCGAACTTCAGACCATGGACTTTCAACCGTTGGCTATGACGATGAAGGTGTGGCAGCCCAAAAGTGGGATTTGATCAAGGACGGAATCTTGGTCGGGTATCAAACGGATCGCTCAATCGCTAGCAAGATCAAGATGGACCGATCCAACGGATGCGCATTTGCCGATTCCGCGCTGCATTCACCGATTCAAAGAATGCCTAACGTTTCACTTCAACCTGGAACCGAGGATCTGACGACTAAAGACTTGATTTCAAACGTCGAGTCCGGAATCTACATTGTTGGCGACAAGTCTTGGTCAATCGATATGCAGCGCTTCAATTTCCAGTTCACTGGACAAAGGTTCCACGAAATCAAGAATGGTGA
>JBEION010000273.1:0-1786 GCA_040377565.1 Candidatus Nanopelagicales bacterium
CCAATTGACGCTCTCATCATCGGTTCGATCGATGAGAACACTAAGAGTTCTGGGAAGCACAGCGCTTCCTAGTACAGCGCCTGAGAAATCAGGTTAAGAAAATGCAAGACCCGAAAGCGGACAACCGTTCGCAATCACAAAGTAGGAGAAAGTTATGTCAAGCAACGCACTGGGCTTGATCGAGACCAAGGGATATGTAGCTGCTGTAGCTGCTGCAGATGCCATGGTTAAGGCAGCCAATGTAACTATTGTTGCGCGTGAAGAAGTTGGCGACGGCCTTGTAGCTGTAGTCATCGTGGGAGATGTCGGTGCAGTTAAGGCTGCAACTGATGCAGGTGCCGAAGCAGTTAACCAAGTTGGCGAACTAGTTTCACAGCACGTAATTCCACGTCCACACGCAGAACTAAACAAGTTCTTCAAAGTTGGCGATTCCGCGTGAGTACGGGCCCGCTCGTAGCAGGGCCCGAACTACGCGTCTACTTGCTTGTTGAAGAGCTCCAGCAGCAATTCGCTGCTTACATGAGCACGCCGACGCGAGCCCGTGGTTACCCGCCTTACGGTGGTCAGCACTCGTTGATCATTGAGGTGGCACCCGGGCTTGCGATCGAGCGAGTAATTGACTTGGCGCTGAAGTCGGTACCTGAAGTTGAACCTGGCATTTTGTTCGTAGAACGCCAATTCGGAGTTCTGGAAGTACATGCTTCCGACATCGAGTTAGTGAAGCGAGCTGGTCAGGCAATTCTTGATGGCATTAACGCATCAGCAGCTGATCAACTTCGCCCGCGGATTCTTTACAGCGACATCATCGAAAACATCACGGATCAGCATGCAATTATTCTGAACCGAAATCGTCAAGCTTCGATGGTTATGCCCGGTGAATCACTATTGGTATATGAAATGACCCCAGCACTTTTTGCAACTGTTGCAGCGAACGAAGCTGAAAAAGTTGCACCTGATGTGACGCTGGTTGATGTACAAATGATCGGCGCAGCTGGTCGGGTGTACATGAGTGGAACAACAGAAAGTGTTACAAAGGCCCGTGATGCAATTACGCAGGCTCTTGAAGCAGTAGTTGGTCGCGATCAAGGCTAATCATTTTTCTTCCCCAAAAGTGACAAAACATATTGGTAACTAAGCCAAAATAAAGATGTCGGTAGGAGAGATAAATGAGTGGGTACTCGAACGAACCTGCAAAGCTTCATGAGTTTGCCAGGGATGCCGTTGCGAAGTTTGGCTATTCACCAGAGTCCGAGGTTTCACTTTTAAACATTTCTGAGAATGCCACGTTTAAGGTTGTCGATAGCAATACCGGCACCGACACGATTCTGAGAATTCATCGACCGTTTTATCACACCGCGCAAGCAATCCAGAGCGAGCTGGATTGGGTGCAGGCACTGCGCGAGGTGCAACTTGTGAGAACCCCCGCAATTTTGCCTGCGGGATCTGGTGAGCAGATAATTCTTGCGCAAGATTCAACTGGCGAAGAGCGTCATGCGGTCATGTTTGAATTCATGCCAGGCGTTGAGCCGACCGAAGATCGACTAGTTGATGATTTCAAAACTTTAGGTGCGATAACTGCTCGACTACATGATCAATCAAAACAGTGGCAGCGTCCGAGTAACTTCTTTAGGTTTACTTGGGATTTTGAAACTGCACTGGGCCCTAATGGTCATTGGGGTTCTTGGCGCGATGGCCTTGCGATGGGTCCAAGTGAATTAGAAATTCTTGGCCGGCTTTCCGACACTTTGGGATCGCGCCTAGAAAAATATGGAAAATCTAAAGATCG
>JBEION010000284.1:0-1639 GCA_040377565.1 Candidatus Nanopelagicales bacterium
GCAGGATCAAGATATGGAACTTCTTGAACGCGTTAAGTATCTTTCGATTTTCGCCAGCAACCTTGATGAGTTCTTTATGGTTCGTGTGGCTGGACTTAAGCGACGACTAGCCACCGGTATGGCCAAGAAAACAATTTCTGGCGTGCTTCCAACCGAAGTTCATAATGCAGTACTTGCTGAAAGTTATGCCGCAATGAAGCAGGCTTCCAAAGCATTTAATGACTCGGTACTTCCCGCGCTAGTTGCCAGCGGAATTGAAATCTTGCGTTGGGAAGAGTTAACCGCAGATGAACGCAACGATATGTCCACGCTTTTTGATGAGCAAGTGTTCCCAGTACTGACTCCCCTTGCGGTAGATCCATCACACCCATTCCCATACATTTCTGGTCTGTCTCTTAACTTGGCTGTTGTGGTTAAGAATCCTGGTGCTGGAAACGAACTATTTGCTCGCGTTAAAGTTCCACCATCACTGCCAAGATTTATTGAAGTATCGCGCCAAAGATTTGTTCCACTCGAAGATGTGATCGCTGGACACTTGGACAAACTATTTCCTGGCATGGAAGTTATGCAGACTCATGCATTCCGGGTAACTCGTAACGAAGAACTTGATGTTGAAGAAGACGACGCCGAAAACTTGCTGCAAGCCCTTGAGCGTGAACTTATGCGACGACGATTTGGACCTGCCGTTCGCCTAGAAGTAGAAAACTCGATCGACTCTCACGTCCTAGACCTGATTGTCAGCGAACTTGGCGTTAGCCAAAATGAAGTTTTCCGTTTAAGCGGACCACTTGATCACGAGTCCTTTTTAGAATTCACTCGTTTGGATAGAGAAGACTTAAAGGCTCCAGTATTCGTAGCCCGAACCAGCACAGCTCTTGCTGAGGTTGAAAGTTCCTCAGCGCCAGACATCTTGGATGTCATGCGTCACCGCGAAGTTTTGCTGCATCATCCGTACGATTCATTTTCAACCAGCATGCAGCTGTTCCTCGAGCAAGCCTCGAATGATCCGAACGTCCTAGCCATCAAGCAAACCTTGTACCGAACCTCAGGTGACTCACCGATTGTTGACGCGCTTATCAATGCGGCTGAAATGGGTAAGCAAGTTTTGGCGGTAGTTGAAATCAAAGCCAGATTCGATGAACAAAACAACATCGACTGGTCTCGAAAGCTTGAAGAAGCGGGCGTGCACGTTGTTTACGGAATCGTCGGTCTAAAAACTCACGCCAAACTTTGTTTAGTAGTTCGTAATGATGGCGGCAAACTTAATCGTTATGTCCACATTGGAACTGGAAACTACAATCCAAAGACTGCTCGTCACTATGAGGACTACGGCCTGTTAACTACCGATCCAAAAATCGGTGACGATGTAGCCAGCTTGTTCAATCACTTAAGTGGCTACGGTGTTCAAGGCGAGTACAACCGATTGATAGTTGCACCAAAGGGCCTCCGCACTGGCTTGGTTTCCCGGATTGAACGCGAAATTGAACATGTTAAAGCGGGCAAACAAGGCCACATCCGCTTTAAGTGCAACTCAATTGTTGATGAAACCATCATTGATGCGCTTTATCGAGCTTCCCAAGCAGGAGTAAAGGTCGATATCTTGGTGCGCGGAATTTGTTCATTGCGACCAGGTGTCGAA
>JBEION010000242.1:0-2150 GCA_040377565.1 Candidatus Nanopelagicales bacterium
AGCTGCTCCACCGGTCTTGCCGTAGGTTCCAACTCCAGCTGGCTTGTAATTTGTTGCGGAGACTACGTCCTTCTTGACAAGACTTAGCTTTTTCTTAACTTTGCCGTAGCCCTGGAGCCCGGAGGCACTTGCACCTGAGACAACAATTGTGCCGACTTTGTATTTACCTTTACCCGAAGTCTTGGTTCCGAATTGCGTGTAAACCTGAGTTTTTGATTTCCAACCAAGTACTACAGGGCCGTAGTAGTCGCCACCGCTTGTGGTTACTAACTGCAAAGTTGCACCGCTGAGATTGGAAGTTTTCTGTGAAGAGGTAATTGATAGACCTTGCTTAGCTGATCCGATTGCCTGCGAACCAAGCACACGTCCGGTATCTGCTATCAATAAGACAGTTTTACCTGCAGCACCGGAAATAGTTCCAGTCACTTTAAAGTTGTAAGTTTTTGCTGGTTTCTTTGCTGCTTGCGCTGGTGATGCGCTAGCCGCAATAACCATAAATGCCGCCACAAGTGCAGCAATGATTTTCCGAGTTTTCACACTGACCCCATTCCAGGTGGTTGTTAATGGGAATAAAGTATTGAACCAAACATCGAGAGTAAAGGGAATCCGAGATATATTGACCTAGATTTGTCCGAATTGATAACAAATGTCCGATATATACGATTTACGAAAGTAACCCAGAAACAAAATCAGTGGCGTCGAATGGCGCTAAGTCATCCGGGCCTTCGCCAAGGCCTACCAATTTAACTGGAACGCCGAGTGCGTCTTGAATTGCCACAATGATTCCACCTTTAGCTGTGCCATCAAGCTTGCTTAGGACCACACCGGTTACTGGCACAACTTCGCTAAATACTTTTGCTTGGGTTAATCCGTTTTGACCAGTAGTGGCATCGATAACTAGCAAGACTTCATCTACTTCGCCGAGTTTTCCAGCGACGCGATACACCTTGCCGAGCTCATCCATCAAGCCTTGTTTGGTGTGCAAACGACCCGCAGTATCAATCAAGACAACGTCTACTTCTTGCTCCTGACCTGCAGTCACTGATTCAAAGGCAACTGATGCTGGATCGCTACCTTCGGCTCCCCTAACAACTGGAACGCCAACGCGGTCGCCCCAGGTAGTTAACTGTTCAGCGGCTGCAGCGCGGAAGGTATCGGCTGCGCCAAGCAATACATCTTTGTCTTGTGCCGAAAGCATTCGAGCAAGTTTGCCAGTCGTGGTTGTCTTACCCGTGCCATTTACGCCAACGGTTAAAACTACGGCTGGTCGATCTGGGTGACGATCCACGTGCATAGTTCGATCAAATCCACCATCGACAAGTTTGATTAGTTCCGTCTTAGCAATTTCGTGCAGTTCGTCAGCTGAAGTTGCACCAGATTTCTTGACAGCACTTTTTAGAATTTCAACAATTCCAGTTGCGGCGCTGACACCAAGATCGGCCATGATCAAGGTGTCTTCTAAATCTTGCCAAGCACCTTCACTGATTGTTGACCCGGAAAATGTTTGCCTAAAGACTTGGCCAAGACTTCCTTGCGAGCGACCCAGGCGCTCTCGCAACTTGAGCTTTCGCCCTTCCATAGATTCTGGAACATCCACGGGTATTTGCTTGGATTCAACTGTGCCAGGGATTTCAGCCAGTAACACCGGGTTTACTTCAACCTTTGGCGTTTCAACTTGCTGCGCTGAAATTTGAACTGTTGGTTCAGAAACTTTAGTTGGAGTCATCGGAGCAGAAATATTTTGTTTCTTGCCGTTGGACTTTCTGGAAGCCAAAAATATAGCGACCGCAATTACCAAAACGGCGGCTACTGCAATTGAAATGACCAATGAGGAATTTTGGTTCATCGATTAGTCCTTAGATTAAGAATTGTTTGCCATTTGAGCATCAGCACGTTGCTCTGGATTGTCGTGATCATCATGGGTAATGCGCTGGCTAATGACCTGAGTAACACCATCGCCACGCATAGATACGCCGTACAGTGCATCAGCAATCTCCATAGTGCGCTTTTGGTGAGTAATGATCAAGAGCTGTGAGTTAGCTCGTAGTTCAGCCAAAATCTCAAGCAAGCGTCCAAGGTTTACATCATCGAGTGCGGCTTCAACTTCGTCGAGGATATAGAACGGACTTGGGCGTGACTTAAACAATGCG
>JBEION010000243.1:0-2148 GCA_040377565.1 Candidatus Nanopelagicales bacterium
GGCCTCCACATCGCAATGAGTCGTTCGGCGCTTCTTGATATGTCATTGTCATTCTTCGTGCTTTGTGCTTTTGGGTTCCTGATTATGGATCGAGACTCAGCTAATTCTGGCGGTTCCAAAGCTTGGCGCTGGGCCATGCCATGACTACCCATAATTGAAAGCTCTCGCCCAATCACAGTGTGCATTGGAATAGTTGCTTGATCTTTGACTTCAGCAGGTGGCAATAAACCAACTTGAACATGCCGTCCCAATCGACGCAGAGATTCAACCGCAAGTTTGCTTGTTGCAATACTTCCCAATGCATCAACAGTTAAGTCAGCACCTGCGGGTGAATACTTCTTTATCTCTTTAACTACATCATCATGAATTGAATCCAAAACGTAATCTGCGCCAGCTAGTCGAGCCCGATCTCGCGCTGGATTTGAAGTATCAATTCCAACAACAGTTGCACCTCGAGATTTTGCAATCATGATTGCGGCAAGGCCAACGCCACCACAACCAAAGATCGCAACGGTTTCACCGGCTTGAATTTTTCCAACATGCACAACTGCGCGATACGAAGTTGCAAAGCGACAACCTAAAGCAGCAGCCGTTTCAAAACTCATCGAGTCAGGCAATGCAACGACATTGAAGTCGGCATGCGGAATTCGAACGTATTCAGCAAATGATCCTGGCCCGTTAAATCCTGGCTGCCATTGATAGAGACACACTTGCGCATTGCCAGCTTTGCAATCAATGCAATCACCACAGCCACAAACAAACGGAACTGTTACCCGATCGCCAACTTTCCAGTTCTTAACGTCTGCGCCAACTTCAGAAATCACGCCTGCGAATTCATGCCCAGGAACATGAGGCAGCTCAGTGATGTCAGAATCGTGGCCCTGCCAGCCGTGCCAATCGCTGCGGCAAAGCCCAGTGGCCTCAACCTTGATAACTACGCCGTGTGGCCTGGCCACCGGCATGTCCCGCTCACCTACATATAGAGGAGAACCAAAGGCATCAAATTGGGCTACACGCATGAAGTAAGGGTATTCCAGGGCTTGTTATCCACAGAAACAGCCCCCAATTTGCAATAAATCTCTTTTTAAGTATGCTAAAAAGCCTTGAGTCAACCCGACTCAAAGTATCTGATGCTAGAGGTTTCAGGTGCCGTGAGTCGGGTATGACTATAAGCGAAAACCCTTTCTTGGAGGAAAAAATGGCTAAAGCCGTAGGTATCGATCTGGGAACCACTAACTCGGTGGTCTCAGTACTTGAAGGTGGAGAACCCACCGTCATTGCAAACGCAGAAGGCGCTCGCACCACACCCAGTGTTGTCGCTTTCGCAAAGAATGGTGAAGTCCTGGTTGGCGAAGTTGCCAAGCGTCAGGCTGTCACCAACGTAGACCGTACGATCCGTTCCGTTAAGCGTCACATGGGTGACACATCTTGGAATGTCGATATCGACGGCAAGAAGTACAACGCTCAGGAAATCTCTGCTCGTATTCTGCAGAAGCTAAAGCGCGATGCTGAGGCTTACCTTGGCGACACCGTAACCGATGCAGTAATCACTGTTCCGGCTTACTTCAACGACGCGCAACGCCAAGCAACAAAAGATGCTGGCCAGATCGCGGGACTGAATGTACTCCGGATTGTTAACGAGCCAACTGCAGCTGCACTTGCATACGGTTTGGACAAGGGCGACAAAGACCAAACAATTTTGGTATTCGACCTTGGTGGTGGAACGTTCGACGTTTCACTTCTTGAAATCGGCGAAGGCATCGTAGAAGTTAAGGCCACAAGTGGCGATAACAACCTCGGTGGCGATGACTGGGATCAGCGCGTAGTTGATCACTTGGTCACCCAGTTCAAGAATTCAAATGGCGTTGACTTGTCAGCAGACAAGGTTGCATTGCAGCGTCTGCGCGAAGCAGCTGAAAAAGCGAAGATTGAACTTTCTTCTTCTCAGTCAGCAGCTATCAACCTGCCTTACATAACTGCATCTGATGCTGGTCCACTTCACCTTGACGAAACTCTGACTCGTGCAGATTTCCAAAAGATGACTGCAGATCTAATTGATCGCACTAAGACACCTTTCAACCAGGTCATTAAAGATGCTGGCGTGAAAGTTGCTGACATCGATCACGTAGTTCTAGTTGGTGGCTCAAC
>JBEION010000062.1:0-5360 GCA_040377565.1 Candidatus Nanopelagicales bacterium
AGTGCGATGCCGCTTGATAAACCCACTGAGGTATCCAAAGATCCACTTACTACCGCAGGCAAGCCAATTTCAGTTACTAGATCGAGTGCCTGTTGGACACCACCTAATGGAATAGCTTTAACCACCAAAATGTCGGCCGCTGATCGAATCTCATCGACATCCACACTGGATGCCAATCGTAAAGATTCATCCACTGCAATTTGAATTGGTTGCGTCCAGCTTTGCATTTTGTTCTTAAGTTCAATTAACTCAGCAATGGTCGAACAGGGCTGTTCAATGTAATCGAGTCCGCCAGCAGCTTGCTCAAGTATCGGAATAGCCTGCATAGCCTGATCAAGATTCCATTGCCCGTTTACATCGATTCGAATTTTTCCTTCGATGCCTAATCGGTCCAAGGTAGTGCGAACTGCTTTGACTCGTAACTCATCACTAACCGAGGAGTCTGGAGTTGAATCAGCAACTTTAATTTTGAATGTGGTCATCCCATGAACATTGACTGCAGCTTCGACTGCGGAAATTGTTTGCTCAACATTCAGCATCGGAATAATGGAATTCACTGGGACTGAAGATCGAAGTTTTGCCGGAAAAGTTCCAAAGGCAGATTCGAGTGCTCCGGCCAGCCACTTAGCGCAAACCTCGTCACCGTATTCAGGGAACGGTGCAAACTCACCCCAGCCTGAAGGCCCACTTATCAATACGCCAGTGCGCGTCTGAGTACTACGAAAATTTCCGTTTAGCTTTAACGCAAATGGAATAGCTTGTTCCGCAATCTCCGCAATCGACATATCGCTGCAAAAAACTATGGACGCTTTGGAAACTGCGAGAAATCAGGGCGACGCTTTTCTTTGTAAGCGTTACGACCTTCTTGGGCTTCTTCGCTCATATAGAAGAGCAAAGTTGCATCGCCAGCAAGTTGTTGAATTCCCGCTAAACCATCATCAGCAGCATTGTGACTTGCCTTTAGCATGCGAAGTGAAAGCGGAGATAGTCGTAACATCTCGCGGCACCACTGAACAGTTTCAATTTCAAGATCTTGTAGTGGCACAACTGAGTTCACTAAGCCCCAGTCATACGCTTGCTCGGCGCCATACTGACGACACAAGAACCAAATTTCGCGAGCCCGCTTTTGTCCAATGTGGCGTGCAAGTAATCCAGAGCCATAGCCACCATCGAAGGATCCAACGATTGGACCAGTCTGACCGAAGCGGGCATTGTCAGCAGCAATGGAAAGATCGCAAACTACGTGCAACACATGTCCGCCGCCGATTGAGTAACCGGCAATCATTGCAACAACTGGTTTTGGAATTCGACGAATTGCAATTTGTAAATCTAAAACGTTGAGTCGGCCTACTCCAGCTTGAGCAACTGCGTCATCTCCGATGTAACCATCATCGCCACGGATCATTTGATCGCCACCACTGCAGAAAGCCCAATCACCTTGGCCGGTCAAAATGACTACGCCAACACTTGGATCATCACGAACTACATCAAAAGCATGAATTAGTTCCTGCACAGTTTGTGGTCGGAATGCATTGCGCTTCTCAGGACGATTGATGGTGATTTTGGCAATGCCTGAATCTTCACCAGTTGACCGCTCCAAAATAATGTCGGTGTAATCACCGGTTCGTACCCACTCACAGGCAGTCGTGATTGATGAATAACTTGGGTCTTTTTTCGCAGGACTGTCGTCTGCAACCACTGGCGGGAGTACGTACTTTGTGCGGGTATCCATAACAAACCTTAGGAAAATCTTGAGGAATAGTTCTTCGCTCTAGGCTAGTCTCGATGACGCAATCTGACACATCCAGAAAAAGCCAGAATCCGCGGGTACTTACCGCGGTGACGGTTCCCCCTGGCATGGGTGGAGTTTTGAAACTCGCCTCAGTTATCGGCCCAGCCCTTGATGGCTCTGGCCCAGCTATTGCTCCAATGGCTGCCAGCCCTGAATTCGTCGTTGCTCAGACTTTGGAAGCGCTTCGCCCTGACAATCCAAATCATCCACTCGAATCCAGCGACATTGCAATTGTTAGCGCAACATCGGGATCCACTGGGACACCTAGAGGAGTATTGCTAAGTCAACAAGCGTTGTCGGCTTCTGCAACGGCTTTTGGAAATCGTTTCGGTACCAACAATCGTTGGGTGGTATCTATGCCAGTGCATCGCATTGCCGGCATCATGGTTCTGGTTCGGTCTTGGTATCACAACAGTCCATTTGAAATTGATCCGAGTGTTGGCGGCGCTCGTCAATTTGAAGCTGCTGCGTTTGCTGCCACCACAATGCGAGCTGTGCGAGAGAGCAATAAAGATGGCAGAGCGCTAATGGTTTCTTTGGTGCCAACTCAGATTGCTCGACTAATTGAATCAGGCAGCGTTGGAATTGAAGCCTTGCAGTCTTATGACTTGGTGCTGAGTGGAGCTGCGGCAACACCACAACCAATGTTGAACAAAATGCGCGAATTAGGAATCAAGGTTTCTATCTCTTATGGCATGACCGAAACTTGTGGTGGTTGTGTATTTGATGGCCGACCACTTGATGGCGTAAACATCTCACTTGGCACTAAAGATGATGTTGAGCCAGGTCGGGTGACAATTTCTGGAGCAGTAGCTGCCAGCGGTTATCGTCTGCGTCCCGATCTAGATGCAGTCAGCTTCATCTCAGGCCAAGTTCAAACGCATGATGTTGGAAAACTGGACGCTAGTGGCCTGCTTCATATTTTGGGTCGATTGGATGACGTTGTAACAGTTGGTGGAGTAAATGTTGCCTTGAGCGCAGTTGAATCCTTAATCCGACATCATCCAGCAATCGAAGATGTTGCTGTCATTGATTTACAAGATGAACTCTGGGGATCTATTCCGATTGCTTACGTAGTAACTCGCAACCATATCTCCAATCCTGCAAGTTTGATCTCCGAGATTCAGGGAACAATTCGTGATCAAATCAGTAGAGCTGCAGTTCCTCGAACTGTGCAAATTGTGACTTCACTACCCATGCTCGATTCTGGAAAAATCGATCGGATAAGTTTGCGGATGCAAGCTGCAAACGATATGACACAAAAACTGTTTCCGCACCCAGGAACAAATCATTAAGGATTTTCATGGCCACCCGTTCTCAATGGATTGACGGCGCACGAACCCGAACTTTGCCGGCAGCTGTAGCTCCAGTTTTGGTCGGTACTTCAATTGCGGAGTTCGAAGGGTCCTTTCGGCCACTAATTGCATTGCTGGCACTTGTTGTAAGCCTGTCCCTGCAAGTTGGCGTTAACTATGCAAATGATTACAGCGATGGCATCCGTGGCACTGATGAAAATCGCGTTGGTCCAGTTCGCCTAGTTGGACAGAAGTTAGCAACTCCGGAAGAAGTTAAGCGGGCGGCATTTATCTCGTTTGGAATTAGCGCGCTGGCTGGACTCGGCATGGTTTTGTTAAGCCAAGTTTGGTTACTTATTCCGATTGGGATTGCTGCAATCGCTGCCGCCTGGTTTTACACCGGAGGATCTAAGCCATATGGCTACGCCGGTTACGGTGAATTATTTGTCTTCGTATTCTTTGGCCTAGTCGCAGTCGCTGGCACAAGTGCTAGCCAAACTGGGCAAGTTACCGTTTTAGCTTTGCTGGGCGGTGTCGCATGTGGCGCATTTTCAACTGCGATTTTGGTAGCAAACAATTTGCGAGATATCCCAACGGATCAACTATCTGGGAAACGAACTTTGGCAGTTCGATTGGGCGATGCAAAAACCCGCGAACTTTATCGCGCCTGTATTTTGGTTGGCTTTTTCATGCCACTTGCTATGAACTTTTCCGAGACAGGTCCGGAAAGCGCATTTATCGGACTGTTCGCAATTCTTAGTGCTCGGCGCCCATTGCAGGCAGTTCGTAATGGCGCTACTGGTCCAGATTTAATTCCAGTACTGGGTGATACCGCACGCATGCTGTTGCTTTTCTCAGGAATGATTTCTGTAGCAATTTGGTTGTCACCAAACGGAATGTAAAACTACTCGTCAAAATCTTCTTTGCGAGTATTGGCGTCTAGCTTTTGATTGATGCCGGTGAAGTATCCCGAAATTCGCCCACCTAGTTGGGAGCGCTGACTATTAAGTAGGACCAAAGATAAAAGTCCTGAACCCAAGAACCCCAAAATAATTAATAGCGGCCCGCGTAGGCCGAATAAATAACCAATACCTAAGGTGACGGCAAGTAAGCCAAGTCGGGCCAGAGTGTATGAAATGAATGGGTTCACTTCATTAGTTTATGTCTGTTCGCCAAGTTTCGAATTCTGACTTACGATCTAGGTATGCCTCGCTTTGTTTTGCTTGTTTTGGTCATAGGTCTATCGGTCTATGCCCTTGCTGACTGCTTACAGACACCAAATCCAAAAGCGCTACCGAAATTGGTATGGCTTGCAATCATTGTCCTAATTCCTGTAATTGGTCCACTGCTATGGATTTTGTTTGGTCGGACAAATGGCCGTGGCTGGGGACGCGGCGATGACGATGTGTTTGCGCCAGATGACGATCCGAGTTTCTTGCGCGATCTTTCGCCTAAGCGATAGCTATTGCTTACAGGCCAGAGTATGAATGCAGGCCTTGAACGAAAATGTTCACAACAAAGTAGTTGAAAAGAATCGTGGCGTAGCCCGCAAGTGCTACGTAAGCTGCTTTTTTGCCACGCCAACCTGCAGTTGCCCGAGCATGTAAGTAAGCCGCATAAATCACCCAGGTAATAAATGCCCAAGTTTCTTTTGGATCCCATCCCCAGTAACGACCCCAGGCAGCCTCTGCCCAGATTGCGCCAGCAATAACCGCGAAGGTCCAAATCGGAAACATAAACGCATGAATTCGATATGACATTAGGTCTAAGCGATCTGCGGAAGGAATACGTTGTGCGAAAGCAGAACTGCGTCCTGGTTCTTTTCCGGTTCCTACCCGATCCTCAGCTGCTTGCGCAACGAGGTACAAACCTGACAATGCAGCGCCCATTGTGAAAGCGCCGATGCAGACCACTGCGGCAGACACGTGAATCGCTAGCCAATAAGAATTAAGCGCTGGAACCAGCTGTGCGCTTTCCGTGTACAAAACCGTTAAGGCAAGACCTAAGTCAAGTAGCACTGGAATCGAAATGAATAGTCCAAGCCAACGAAGGTCGCGCGAGATTGACATTAAGCAGTACGTCAACGAAACAGCAAAACCAGCTGCTAATGAAAACTCGTACATGTTTCCGATTGGCACTCGACCAGCCGATAGGCCTCGGAAAAGAATTCCAAGTCCAAGTAGCAAAGTTCCTAGCCAAGTTAACGACATACCGATGTTGCCGGCCCGACGTCCTTCGCCAAGATCAACACCATCAGAAACTGAAGTTGAAAC
>JBEION010000057.1:0-5665 GCA_040377565.1 Candidatus Nanopelagicales bacterium
CGCGCGCATCGGTTGCTTCAATCAGCTGACGTCGTAGTTGTTGACGAAGAAATAACTCGCCTTGCCGAGATAGTTTCCTCAGGACAAGTACTAGTTGCCGTGGACAATGCCGGTGCACCACTTTCGTTGGCTGCCCGCACCAAAGTTTTGCTTGATGCCCGTAAGGATGGCCTGCAGGTAGTTCGACTACTTTCAGGCGACCCAGTTCTTGATGGGCGCCTTGCTATGGAGACATCAGCAATCGCTAAGGCAGGACACGCCTTCGAAGTTGCTGCCGGTGTTTCTCCGCTGACTGCAGTCGCCGCACACGTTGGTGTTTCACTAACTGGTGGTCGCACTCGCGAAGTTCGCATCATCGATGCTGATTCGCCAATCGTTGATTGGGCCGCACACATCGATCCACTTGTGACTCTGGTAGTTCACAATGCCGCAGATCGAGTAACTGAAGTTTCTAAGGCTCTTATCAAGGCAGGTCGCGAAGGTTCAACACCAGTTGCAATCGTCCGCGATGGCGCCACAGTTGAGCAGCGCTCTTTGCACTCAACGCTTGAAGCACTTCCAAATGCAGTGAAGCTTGCCAAGCAAAGCGGCAACGGAATTGTCATCATTGGCGAAACTGTTGGCGATCGCACTGCTTGGTTTGAGAATCGTCCACTGCATGGCTGGCGCGTACTCGTACCTCGCACTAAGGATTCAACCGAAGACTTACGCGAACAAATGATTTCATTTGGCGCAGTGCCGTTTGAAGTTCCAACTATGTCGGTTGAACCACCTCGCACACCACAACAAATGGAACGTGCAATTCATGGACTGGTATCCGGAAGATTTGAATGGGTAGTTTTCACCAGCCTTAACGCAGTGCGCGCAATTCGCGAACGTTTCGAAGAGTATGGCTTAGATGCTCGTTCACTTTCGGGAATCAAAATTGCTGCCATCGGCGAAGACACCGTTAACGCATTAATTGCGATGGGTGTTCGTCCAGACTTAGTTCCAGAAGAAGAGCAAACAACTGCCAGCTTGCTCGAGGAATGGCCAGAGTTTGATTCGATCAACGATCCGATTAATCGAATCTTCTTGCCACGAGCTGACATTGCAACTGACACTTTGGTTGCTGGTCTGACTGCACTTGGCTGGGAAGTCGAAGACGTAACTGCCTTCCGCACAGTGCGCGCTGCACCTCCGGCGGTAGAGACACGCGAAGCCATCAAGAGTGGTGGATTCGACGCTGTGATTTTCACCTCAAGTAGCACAGTTCGTAACTTGGTTGGAATCGCTGGCAAGCCTCACCCAACAACAATCATTGCCTGCATCGGACCTGCAACCGCTAAGACTGCTCAAGAGCATGGTCTACGGGTTGATGTGCTTCCAGAAGATGCCACCATCACAGCCTTGGCAAATGCCTTGGCAGTTCATGGCGGCGCCCTTCGCGATGAAGCTGAAACTTCAGGCTCAGTTGGCTGGCGCCCATCTCGTAAGCGCTCGGCTGCACGACGTCGCGCAACGTGATCTGATTAGTAGTATGCGGACAACGGTTCACTTACTGCGTCACGGTGAAGTTCATAACCCGGACAAGGTCCTTTATGGACGTCTGCCCGGATATCGACTTTCAGAGCTAGGCCATGAAATGGCCGAAAGAGCTGCGCAAGTTCTGGCTTCACGGGATGTGACTGTCGTAACCGCATCGCCGTTAGAGCGTGCCCAGCAAACCGCGGCTCCAATTGCGGGTGTGCTTGGTTTAACAATTGGCACTGACGAAAATCTGATTGAAGCTGACAACGTGTTTGAAGGCGAACGGGTTTCAGTTGGTGACGGTGTTCTTCGTCAACCACGAGCTTGGAAACATCTCTACAACCCGATTCGCCCATCTTGGGGTGAGCCTTATGTGGTTGTTGCAGCTCGGATGCGACAAGCAGTTGCGGATGCTCGTGAAGCAGCGCGCGGACATGAAGCAGTACTGGTTAGTCATCAACTTCCAATTTGGATAAGTCGTCTTGATTTCGAAGATCGACGGTTTCCGCATGATCCTCGCAAACGTCAATGCAGCTTGGCTTCGCTAACTTCACTGACATTTGATGACGATGCTTTAGTAGCGGTTTTGTACACCGAACCGAGCGCCGACCTTTTGGGGAAAGCGAGCAAGATCGCCGGTGCGTAAAGTTGCCGCTCTAGTTTTCGCAGGTGTTTGCGTTTTACTTCTGACGGGATGTAGTGCGAGCAGTACTTCAAATACTTCTGACACTGGTTACATTTCTGGCGATGGAAGTACCGTCCTGGTTGCACCAGAAGAACGTGGCGAACCGATTTCACTCGCAGGCGAGACGCTAGATGGAACGCCGCTAGATATTGCGAGCTGGCAAGGTAAACCAGTTGTCATAAATCTTTGGGCTTCTTGGTGTGGACCATGTAGATCTGAAGCGAGTGAATTAGAGAATTCATACCTGCAGTTCAAAGACCAAGGCGTTGAATTCCTTGGACTTAATACTCGTGATGGCCTTGCGGCCGCAAAAGCATTTAACGAAAGATTCAAAGTTTCTTATCCATCAATTCGAGATAAGGATGGACAGTTAACTTTAGTTTTCGGAAACCTAGGTCCAGCAGCAACGCCTTCAACCATAATTTTGGATTCAGATGGCAGAGTTGCGGCTCGTATCTTGGGACCAACAACTGAGTCTGAATTGCGGGTTGTAATTGCAGCGGTTCTTGAGAGCGAAAGCTAATGCCAGTAGTTGAGATCGTCGAAACGATCACATCCGGCTCGCTTTTGCTTGCTATCCCGCTTGCATTTCTTGCTGGTCTAGTTTCATTTCTGTCACCTTGCGTACTTCCGCTTGTGCCCGGATACCTCTCTTACATAACAGGAGTTGCGGGAGCTAGAGCTACTGCGCAACGCACCTCAGTTTCGCGATCCCGCGCAGTGTGGGGATCCATCGTTTTTGTTTCCGGTTTCTCAGTTGTCTTCATTTCCTATGGCGCACTGTTTGGCGGCATTGGACAACTACTTCTGGAGTATCAGCGAACCATTCAAATGATCATGGGTGTTGTTGTTGTAATTCTTGGCCTGGGTTTCTTGGGCGCAATTCCTGCAATTCAGCGTGACATCAGAATTCATCGAGTTCCGACTGGAACTTTGTTCGGGGCATTTTTACTTGGCGCATTGTTTGCAATTGGATGGACGCCTTGCATTGGTCCAACTTTGGCTGCAGTTCAAGGTATGGCACTAACTGAAGCCAGCGCCGTTCGTGGCGCAATTTTGAGTGCAGCCTATTGCTTAGGACTGGGTCTTCCGTTTGTGTTCATTGCTCTGTTCTTCGAGCGAAGTATTCGAACTGTCAAAGTCCTACGTAAGCATTCGCGAGGAATTATGTATTTCGGTGGCGTCATGCTTATTGTGATTGGGTTACTCCTGGTAACTGGTTACTGGAACGACCTAACAATTGGATTGCGCGTTTGGGCAGCTGATTGGGGAGTTCCAATCTAATGAAAAGTAATGGTGAATAAGTAATGGCAACTATGCGGTGGTTATGGCGACAGCTAACCAGTATGCGTATTGCATTGATTTTGCTTTTCTTACTAGCGCTGGCAAGTATTCCAGGATCAATTTTTCCGCAACGAGGAACTTCGCCGCTGCGAGTTAATGAATTCTTAAAGGACAACCCAACTACAGGTCCGATCCTCGACCGGTTTTACATGTTCGACGTTTTTGCTTCACCCTGGTTTGCTTCGATCTACCTGCTGCTATTTATTTCGTTAACAGGTTGTGTACTGCCAAGAGCCGTCGATCACTACAAAGAACTTAGAAGTCAGCCTCCAGCAGCGCCAAGAAACCTTAGTCGCTTACCAGTGCACCTCCAGTGGCAAAGTAATTCGACGGCCGAACAGGTGGTTTCGGAAACTGCTGCAGCTTGGAAGAAACGCGGTTGGCGAGTTCGACAAGGTGAGGATTGGCTTTCGGCCGAAAAGGGCTACACGCGCGAAACTGGAAACTTGGTATTTCATTTATCGCTTTTAGTTTTGTTAATAGCGGTTGGTTATGGCGGCGCAGTAGGTTATCGCGGAACCGTAATTGTGCGAGAAGATGCTGGGTTTGCAAACAACGTTACGCAGTACGACACCTTTGCCCCAGGTCGAATGTTTGGTGCCGATGACTTACCGCCGTTTTCATTCGAGCTCACGGAGTTTGAGGCAACCTTCCAACGTGGAGGACAGCAAAACGGTGCACCACGAGCTTTCCGTGCCGACGTTTTAGTCAAGGACGATCCAAAGTCGCAACCAAGACCAGTAACTATTGAAGTGAACTATCCACTTCGCACTTCAGGTATCACGGTTTATTTAGTTGGCCATGGTTATGCACCTGAATTCACAGTCCGTGACGCTGATGGAAAAGTTGTTTGGGAAGACGCAGCCGTATTTCTTCCGCAAGACTCTGCCTTCACTTCAAGCGGAGTAGTTAAAGTTCCAGACACGGTTCCACAGATTGGTCTGCAGGGATTTTTCCTACCTACGGTTTCGGAAGATTTCACAAACGGTCCAGTTTCAAAGTTTCCTGCCGCTGATGATCCAGAGGTTTACTTGAGTGCCTGGCAGGGTGATTTAGGTCTCGATTCTGGAATGCCACAAAGCGTTTATCGGATTGACACCGAAAACATGGAACGAATTGGAATTGAAGAACTAGCCCCCGGCGAAACCTGGAATCTTCCAAACTCGGCGGGAACTGTTGAATTTACGGGCTATCGCCAGTGGGCATCGTTTGTAATCACAAAAGATCCAGGCAAGGGCTGGGCACTTGGTGCTGCCATTGCATCCATTGTTGGATTGTCTTTGTCACTTTTGATTCCGCGTCGCCGAGCTTGGTTGCGGGTGACGGCTTCTGAAGATGAAGGTAATCTGATTGAAGTTGCTGGGTTATCAAAAACTGAAGCTCCTGGTTTGGCGGATGAAATTTCACAGCTTGCCAAACTGGTAAATGCTCCGGAGGAAAAGTTATGACTGTAAATGAAACATTGGCGCAAGCAAGTAACGCCATGGTTTACGGATCAATGACTGCCTTTACTGGAGCCATGGTTGCATTCAGCGTTTCGTTAGCTAAAGGCCGCAGAATTGAAACTATTGAAGTTTCGGCGCAACGTACCAGTGCATCGCACCAAGTTCGTAAAGGATCCACCGCGACCCTAGACGAACCATCAGTTTCAACTTCAGTTTCTGATGGTGTTGATCTTGGCGAAGGACGCCGGGCTGGCAACATCGGTATGTCGTTAACTTGGCTCGGAACTTTGCTATTGGGCGCAGCTATTGTTTTACGTGGCCTCTCGGCCGGCCGAGTGCCAATCGGAAACATGTACGAGTTTTCATTAGCAGCCGGTTTTGCTGTTTCGTTGACGTACTGCTTAATGTCAATCTCGCGCGATCTTCGTTGGCTTGGACTATTTATTTCGATTCCAGTGCTACTTGACTTAGGTCTTGCCTTAACGGTTTTGTACACGGAAAGCGCACAGCTGGTTCCAGCGCTTAATTCATATTGGTTAGCGATTCACGTGTCTGCCGCAGTGGTCTGTATCGGCGCTTTCACAATGGGCGCTGCATTGTCAGGTTTGTACCTCGTTGCGCAAGCAGCTGAGGATCGGGTAGCAACCGGAAAAGAACCAGGCCGCAGTTCTGCTTTCGCACA